>NZ_JBHYYB010000020.1:0-110881 GCF_042752535.1 Kitasatospora sp. NPDC059327
TCTCGCTCTGGGTGGACCTCGGGGCGCGGCGCGGCGCGCCGCGGGGCGGGGCGGGGCAGGGCCGAGGGGCGGAGGCCGGGCGGGCCGGCGGGAGGCGTGGGTCGGCGCGGGGCGGCATGGGCGGGGGTGCCCGGGGTGGTCCGGGGAACCGGTGGTGCGCCGGGGGGCGTCCCGGACGAGGTGGCGGGGTGTAGTGGCCGGTCGGCGGGCCGGGGCCGGTCCGCCGCGCCGACGGGCCGTTCGGCGAGGACCATGAGACGTCTGGGAGACTGACCCTGATGACAACTGCGAACACGACCGGCACGGCCACCCTCACCGACGGCGTACGGGCCGAGGCGACCATCGATCTGGCCGCCCTGCGCGGCAACCTCGCCGCGCTGCGCGAGCGCGTCGGCGCCGCCACGGTGATGGCCACGGTCAAGGCGGACGCCTACGGCCACGGCGCGGTCCGCTGTGCCCGCGAGGCGGTCGCCGCCGGCATCGGCTGGCTCGGCACGGCACTCCCGCAGGAGGCGCTCGCCCTGCGCGCCGCCGGGATCCGCCCCGACCAGGCCCGGGTCCTCTGCTGGCTCTGGACGCCGGGCGGCCCCTGGCGCGAGGTGCTGCTCGCCGACATCGATGTCTCCGTCAGCGGTCAGTGGGCACTGGACGAGTTGCTCGCCGCCGTCCGCGCGACCGGCGTTCCGGCCCGGGTGCACCTGAAGGCCGACACCGGTCTCGGTCGCAACGGCTGCCAGCCCCACGACTGGCCCGAGCTGGTCGCCGCGGCCCGGCGTGCCGAGGTCGAGGGCCTGCTCACGGTGGTCGGCGTCTGGTCGCACTTCGCGGCGGCGGACGAGCCCGGCCACCCCTCCATCCAGACCCAACTGGACGCCTTCCGCGAGGCGCTGGCGCACGCCGAGGCGGCCGGGCTGCGCCCGGTGGTCCGCCACCTCGCCAACTCGCCGGCCACCCTGCTGCTCCCGCAGTCGCACTACGACATGGTCCGTACCGGGCTGGCCATGTACGGGCTCTCGCCCGTCCCGGAGGTCGGCTCGCCGGCCGATTTCGGGCTGCGGCCGGTGATGGCGTTGACCGCCCGGTTGGCCCTGGTCAAGCACGTTCCCGGTGGTCACGGCGTCAGCTACGGCCATCACTACACCACGCCGGGCCCGACCACCCTGGGCCTGGTGCCGGTCGGCTACGGCGACGGTGTCCCCCGGCACGCCAGCGGTACCGGTCCGGTGCAGATCGCGGGCAAGTGGCGCACGGTGGCCGGACGGGTGGCGATGGACCAGTTCGTCGTCGACCTCGGCGGGGACACCCCCGCGATCGGCGACGAGGTGTTGCTGTTCGGCAACGGCGAGCAGGGCGAGCCGACCGCCGAGGACTGGGGCCGGGCCTGCGGCACCATCTCCTACGAGATCGTGACCCGGATCGGCGCCCGGGTGCCGCGCCGCTACCTCGGCGCGAGCGCGGCCGGCGCGGACACGGTGGACACCGGGGACAGCAAGGCCAGCAAGGCCAGCGCCGAGGGCTCGGTCGGATGAGCGAGGAGGCCGGCTCCGGTCCGGTCGCGGCGGTGGCCAAGGCCGCGGGAGCGGCCTCCGGAGTGAGCCGGGCCGGCCTGATCGGGATCTCGGTCGGCGTGGTCGCGGCCGGTGCGGCCGCCGGCGTGGCGATCGAGCGGCTGACCGTCGGCCGGGCGACCCGCCGCCGGGCCCGCGCGGAGCTGGATGCCAACGCCCCGTACGGCTCGCTCCGCGGGCGCCCGCGCAGGGTGGCGGCTCCGGACGGCACCGAGCTCTACGTCGAGCTGGACGGCACCGGTTGGCCCGAGCCCGTCCGGGCGAGCCCCGAACGCCCGCCGCACCACGAGGACGGGACGGACGGCGGCGTCGACACGGATGTCGATCCGGATCCCGATCCCGATACGGATGCCGAACCGGATGCGGGTACCGACGCCGGGGCCGGCCGTCGCGGCTGGTTCGTCCGCCGCCGGCAGGGCGGCACCGGGAGCGGCGAGGGACCGGCGGACCGGAGCGGCCTGCCCGGTCTGCTGGGCGGCTCCGGCGTGCCGGCGCGGGCCGGGCGACGCTCCGGCCCCGGGCCCGCCGTCGCGGCCGGCGGCGGACGCGAGCCGCTGACCGTGATCTTCTGCCACGGCTACTGCCTCAACCAGGACAGCTGGCACTTCCAGCGGGCCGCGCTGCGCGAGGGCGTGCGGCTGGTCTTCTGGGACCAGCGCAGTCACGGCCGCTCCGAGCGCTCCCGCTCCTACCTGGCCGGCGAGCCCGCGAGCATCGATCAGCTGGGCGGGGACCTCAGGACGGTGATCGAAGCCGTCGCGCCGACCGGGCCACTCGTCCTGGTCGGTCACTCGATGGGTGGCATGACGGTGATGGCGCTGGCCGACCAGGACCCGGACCTGTTCCGGGATCGGGTCGCCGGGGTCGCGCTGATCGGCACGCTGGCGGGGGACTGGGAGGCCGTGACCCTCGGAATGCCGGCGGTCGGCGCCAAGCTGTTCAAGAAGGTCGCGCCGGGCGTGATGAAGCTGCTCGGCCGACAGGTCGAGCTGGTGGAGGCGACCCGGCGGCTGGGCACCGACGTCAGTGCCGTCTTCTACCGGAAGTTCTCCTTCGGCGGGAAGGACGTCGACCCGGGCGTGGTGCGGTTCGCCGAACAGCTGCTGGACGCCACCCCGATCGACGTGGTGGCCGAGTTCTACCCGGTGTTCGGCGCGCACGAGAAGACCTCCGCCCTGGCGGCCCTGCGCGGCATCCCCACCCTGGTGCTCGCGGGCACCAAGGACCTGCTGACCCCGCCCGCGCACAGCGAGGCGATCGCCGAACAACTGCCCGGCGCCGAGCTGCTCCTGGTGGAGGACGCCGGGCACCTGGTGATGTTGGAGCGCCCGGACCTCGTCGACCAGCGCCTGGCCGCCCTGCTGGAGCGGGCGGCGGACTACCGGGGCGCGGCGCCGCCACTGTCGCCCTCGTCGCGGGAGACGGAGTAGCCCGACCGGTCACCTCGGGCCGGGCCGGGCCGGGCGCGGGACCCGGCGGGGATGTGGCACCGTAGCGGGGGCGCCCGGAGGTCGGTGCGCCGCCGTACGGATCGAAGGGCTTGAATCGCGCATGGGCTCGCACGCCACTCTCACCGTCGCCACTCCCCAGCGGATGGGCCGGCTCGGCCGGGAACTGGCCGCGCTGCTGCGGCCGGGGGACCTGGTGCTGCTCTCCGGGGAGCTGGGGGCCGGCAAGACCACGCTCACCCGGGGGCTGGGGGAGGGGCTCCAGGTGCGCGGGGCGGTCACCTCGCCGACCTTCGTGATCGCCCGGGTGCACCCGTCGCTGGTCGGCGGGCCGGCTCTGGTGCACGTGGACGCGTACCGGCTGGGCGGGGACCTGGACGAGATGGAGGACCTCGACCTGGACGTCTCGCTGCCGGAGTCGGTGGTGGTGGTCGAGTGGGGCGAGGGCAAGGTCGAGCGGCTGGCCGAGGACCGCTTGGAGGTCCGGATCGAGCGTGCCATCGGCGGTACGGCGGACGGGGACGACCTGGACCCGCGCCAGGTGCTGCTGACCGGGATCGGCCCGCGCTGGACCGGGGTGCAACTGGAGGCGCTGGCCTGAGCCGGCCGATGCCGACAGGCTGTCGGTAAGTGTTGCGGGCGGGGTGCCGGGCGTGATGGGATAGGTGCTGCGGTTAGGTCTGCCTAACTAGGGAGGCGCCATGTCGAGCACCACCCCCGCCCCGGAGCGCGCGCCGCGCGATGCCGGGGCCGGAGAGCCCACCCGCAGCGTTCAGGGCGGGCCGATGCGGGCCCTGCTGGCCGCGTGGGCGGCCGCGGAGGCGGTCTCCACCCCGCCGGAGCGTCGGACGACCGTGGCGCCCGCCGAACCCCTGGCCGACACCCCCCGCGCGGCCTGACCGCTCCGGACCTGCCTGCCAGGCCGGACCGCCCCGCGAACAAGGGCCCGCGAGCAAGGGCCCTGCACCAGGCCCGGGCACCGCGGCGCGCGGGCCCTGGTGCGCCCGGCAGGCCCCGGCGCCTCAGGCGATCACGACGACCTTGGTGCCGTTCGGCGCGAAGTCCCAGATCAGCTGGCCCTCCGGCCGCCCGCTGCGGATGCCGCCGGTCTTGGCCTTCGGGTCGGTGGTCGGGGTGGCGCCGTCCATCGCCGCGCTGAAGCCGAACACCACGCCGTTCTGCTGGGCGAAGCGCACCACGTGCTCGATCTGGCGGCCGTCGGTGCCGGTGGTGGTGGCCGTGCGGCTGTACACCGGGTAGCTGCCCGGGGTCGGTTCCACCGAGCCCGGGGTGACCGCGAAGGTGGCCACCACCTGCGGGTTCTTCTTGGGGTCGACCAGCCAGACGTAGTGGCTGCCGACCGAGTAGACGATCCGCAGCCCGCTGCCCGAGCCGGTCGGCAGCGCCGGGGCGGTCGGGGTGGCCGAAGCGGTCGGGGTGGCCGGGGCGGACGGGCCGCTCGACGAGGCGGTCGGGCTCGCACTCGGCCGGGTGGCTTCCGTGCGGTCCTGCGCGCCGTTGGCCTGGAAGGCCAGCAGGCTCACCACCGCCAGGGCCCCCAGGGTCAGCCCCGTGACCACCACTCCAGGACCCATCTTCGCCACGTGTCGCTCCCACCGCCGTCCCAAAACCCGTCGGCCCCATCGTGCCAGGTCGACTCGTCCGCGCCCGCACCCCGTAGGACGTGTGTTCCGAACCCGTACGCCTTGTCGATCGGGCGGACCAAGACCGGCGGTCGGTCACGGCTCCGACCGGTCTAACCTTGACCCGTGCTGCTGCTCGCGTTCGACACCGCTACCCCCGCCGTCACCGCCGCCGTCCACGACGGCACGGCCGTCCTCGCCGAGACCGACCAGGTCGACGCCAGGCGCCACGGCGAACTGCTCCTTCCCGCCATCGACCGGGTGCTGCGGGAGGCCGGCGTGGACAAGCATCGGCTGACCGGCATCGCGGTGGGCGTCGGCCCCGGCCCCTACACCGGCCTGCGGGTCGGCCTGGTGACGGCCGCCGCGCTCGGCCACGCGCTGGGCGTACCGGTTCACGGCGTCTGCACCCTGGACGCGATCGCCCACGCGGCACGCGCCGAGGGCCTCGCCGGGCAGCCGTTCACGGTGGCCACCGACGCGCGCCGCAAGGAGGTCTACTGGGCCTCGTACGACGCGGACGGCCGCCGCGTCGAGGGCCCCGCCGTGGACCGCCCGACCGAGCTGGCACCGCGACCGCGGGCCGTGGGCGCCGGCGCGCTGCTGTACCCGGAGGCCTTCCCGGGCGCGCACGGGCCCGAGCACGTCTCGGCCGGCGCGCTGGCCGACTTCGCCGCCGCCGAACTCGCCGCCGGCCGGGAGCTGCTGCCCAACGTGCCGCTGTACCTGCGGCGCCCGGACGCCCAGGTGCCCGCCGGCTACAAGGCGGTGCTCCCGGCGTGACCGGCCCGAACGGCCCGAACGGCGTGACCGGCCAGGACGCTCCCGCCGCCCCGAACGGCCCCGCCACCCTGCGCCCGATGCGCTGGTGGGACATCGCGCCGGTGCTGGAGCTGGAGCTGGACCTCTTCCCCGAGGACGCCTGGTCCACCGGGATGTACTGGTCCGAGCTGGCCGAGGCCCACCCCGGCGGCACCCGCCACTACACGGTGGCCACCGCCGCCGACGGCGCGATCGTCGGCTACGCCGGGCTGATGGCGGTGGCCGGCGAGGGTGACGTGCAGACCATCGCCGTCGACCGGCGGCACCAGGGCACCGGCCTCGGCGCGGTGCTGCTCGCGGACCTGATCCGGGAGGCCGCCCGGCGCGACTGCGCCGAGCTGCTGCTGGAGGTGCGGGTGGACAACCCGCGCGCCCAGCGGCTCTACGAGCGCTTCGGCTTCGAGGCGGTCGGCATCCGGCGCGGCTACTACCAGCCGGCCGGGATCGACGCGCTGGTGATGCGTCTCGATCACCCCAGTACCGAACCGAAGGACCTGAAGGAAGACCGCCATGGCTGACGAACCGCTCGTCCTCGGCATCGAGACCTCCTGCGACGAGACCGGCGTCGGCATCGTGCGCGGCACCACGCTGCTCGCCGACGCGGTGGCCTCCAGCGTCAACGACCACGCCCGGTTCGGCGGTGTGGTGCCCGAGATCGCCAGCCGCGCGCACCTGGAGGCGATGGTCCCGACCATCCAGCGCGCCCTGGACACCGCCGGCATCAAGGCGAGCGACCTGGACGGCATCGCCGTCACGGCCGGTCCCGGCCTGGCAGGTGCGCTGCTGGTCGGCGTGAGCGCCGCCAAGGCCTACGCCTGGGCGCTGGACAAGCCGCTCTACGGGGTCAACCACCTGGCCTCGCACATCTGCGTGGACCAACTGGAGCACGGCCGGCTGCCCTCACCGACGATGGCCCTGCTGGTCTCCGGCGGGCACTCCTCGCTGCTGCTCAGCGAGGACATCACCAGCGACGTCCGCCCGCTCGGCGCGACCATCGACGACGCGGCCGGTGAGGCCTTCGACAAGGTCGCCCGGGTGCTCGGCCTCGGCTTCCCCGGCGGTCCGGTGGTGGACCGGATCGCCCGCGAGGGCGACCGCGGGGCGATCGCCTTCCCGCGCGGTCTGAGCGGTCCGAAGGACCCGGCGTACGACTTCTCCTTCTCGGGGCTGAAGACCGCCGTCGCCCGCTGGGTGGAGGCCAAGCGCCGGGCCGGCGAGGAGGTGCCGATCGCGGATGTCGCGGCCTCGTTCCAGGAGGCGGTCACCGACGTCCTGACCCGCAAGGCGGTCAAGGCCTGCAAGGACAGCGGCGTCGATCACCTGATGATCGGCGGCGGGGTGGCGGCCAACTCGCGACTGCGCGAGATGGCCCAGCAGCGCTGCGACAAGGCGGGCATCCGGCTGCGGGTCCCGCGCCCGGGGCTGTGCACCGACAACGGCGCGATGGTCGCCGCGCTGGGGGCCGAGATGGTCTGGCGCGACCGCACGCCCTCGGCCTTCGACCTCTCGGCCGACTCCTCGCTGCCGGTCACCGAGGTCCACGTCCCGCACACCGACGTGCACGGCCAGGCGTACCAGGCGCTCGGCGGCGGGCGGTGACCACCACCGCCGCGATGTGGGAGGCACGGGCCGCCGACGGCCGGGGCGCCGAGCTGTCCGCGTGGGTCCGTGAGGTCGCGCTGCCCGCGCTGCGCGGCTCGGCCGGCCTGGTCCGCGCCGAGCTGTTCGGCGCGGCGGGCGACCGTGTGCTGCTGATCACCTGGTGGACGGCGGAGCCGCTGCCGCTCGCCGAGCCGCCCGCCGGGCTGATCGGCCGTCCGGTGCACCGCTGGTCCTTCGTCAGCGAGCATGTGGAGTAGTCACTCGTCAGCCTGTCCTGGAACCGAACAGCTGACCGTTACCGTGCATAGCTGAGGAACAGCTGGACGGTACCGGGGAGCGCGGCGCGGTGAAGTGGCACGGGCGGGGCAGGACGAGGACGTACGCGGTGGGGGCGCTGGCGCTGCTGGCCGCCGCCACGGGCTGTGGCGGGGGCGGATCGGGCGCCGGACCGGCGGGCGCCGCCGCGACGACGCCGGCGGCCGCGCGGGAGCCCTCCCGGGCCGCGAGCCCGGCGCCCGCGACGACACCCGCCGCGGTGCCCGCGGCCGGGGACGCGGCGGCCTGGGCGAAGTGGAACCTCAAGCCGCTGCCGCCCGCCCCCGCGGCGCCCGCCGACAAGCCGGTCAAGCTCGAACGGACCGGCACCGTGCCGGTGTTCAGCGAGGTGAAGACCACCGACAAGGTGGTCTTCCTCACCATCGACGACGGCGCCGAGAAGGACCCGAAGTTCGTCGAGATGCTGACCGACCTCAAGGTGCCCGTCTCGATGTTCCTGACCAGGGACATCGTCAAGGACAACTACGGCTACTTCAAGCCGCTCCAGGCGCTCGGCAACCACATCCACAACCACACCGTGGACCACGCCCAGATGAGCAAGGTCCCGCCGGAGAAGCAGAAGTCCGAGATCTGTGACGCCCAGTCCGCGCTGACCCAGCAGTACGGCAGCGCGCCGCTGCTGTTCCGGCCGCCCTACGGGGACGGCGCCAACACCCCGGCACTGAACACCGCGGTGCAGCAGTGCGGGCCGCGCGCGATCGTGCTCTGGCGCGAGTCGATGCAGATCCACGACATGCAGTACCAGGCGGCGGACAAGAAGCTGCGGCCCGGCGACATCGTCCTCGCCCACTTCCGGGGCCCGAAGGACCTCAAGGGCGAGACGATGACGCAGATGTTCGGGGAGCTGCTGGCCCGCGTCCAGGAGCAGGGCTTCGCGGTGGCCCGGCTGGAGGACTACATCCAGGCGCCCGCCTCCTGACCGGCCGCTAGGGGGCCGTCACCGGCCGGCCGAGCATCATCAGCGGGCCCCGGTCGGTGCGGCTGAGGATCACCGTGACGCTGTTCGGCCCGCTCGGCTTCAGCTGGCGGCGCAGCTCCTCCGGGGTGATCGCCATTCCCCGCTTCTTGATCACCACGGTGCCGACGGCCCGCTCGCGCAGCAGCGCCTTCAGCTTCTTGATGTGGAACGGCAGGACGTCGGTCAGCTCGAAGGCGTGCGCGTACGGGGTGGCGACCAGGTGGTCCGAGGTGACGTAGGCGATCTTCGGGTCGATCAGCCGGCCGCGCACCTGCCCGGCCACCTCGGCGACCAGGTGGGCCCGGATCACCGCGCCGTCCGGCTCGTAGAGGTAGCGGCCGACCGGTCCGGCGGGCGGGTCGGGCAGGTCGCCGCCGGTCAGCGAGGCGCCGTGCGGCAGCAGGGTGGCGCGGTGCGGGCGGTCGGCCCCGGTGCCGAACCAGAGCACCGCCTCCTTGACGTCGCCGTGGTCGGAGACCCATTCGGCCTCGGCGTCGGCCGGTACGGCCTCGTGCGGGATGCCCGGGGCGACCTTGAGCGCGCCGACCGGGGTGCGCCGGCCGGCCTCGATCGCCCAGGAGAGCGGCGGGGCGTAGGCCTCGGGGTCGAACACCCGGCCGCGCGCGGTGCGGCGGGCGGGGTCGGTGAAGACCGCGTCGTACCCGGTGACGTCGATGTCGGCGACATCGGCGCACCGCACCTCGACCAGGTCCGCCAGGCCCAGCGCGGCGGCGTTGGCGGCGGTGGCCGCGCAGGCCGCCGGGTCCTTGTCGACGGCGAGCACTTCGATGCCGGCCCGGGCCAGCGCGAGGACGTCCCCGCCGATGCCGCAGCAGAGGTCGGCCAGCCGGCGCACGCCGAGGTCGGCGAAGCGCCGGGCCCGCCACTCGGCGACGGCGCGCCGGGTGGACTGCTCGACACCGTTGGGCGTGAAGAACATCAGGTCGGCGTCCGTGCCGAACTTCGCGCGGGCGCGTTGCCGCAGCCTGGCCTGTCCGAAGGCCGCCGAGACCAGCTCCGGCGAGTGCTCCCGGCGCAGCCTGGTCGCCAGCGCGAGCTCCTCCTCGGGTGCGAACTCGCGCAGTTCGGCGAGCAGGGACTGCCCCTCGGGGGTCAGCAGGGGCTGCAGGTTCTCGGTCTCCACGCGCTCATTCTCCCCGGTCGGGCCGGGGCGGCGCCGGGGTGCCGCGGCGTCGGGGCGGCTGGGCCGCCGGGGCCGCCCGCACCGCCGGTCCGGCGGGGGGTACGGGTGTGCGGCGCGGCGGTGGCCTCGTACAGGAGTGCGACCGGGGACTCGCCGGTCCGAACCGTTCGGGCGCGCCGTTGGCACTCTGGTTGACTGAGTGCTAACCGCCGCCTATGGTCGTCCTTGGCACTCTCCCCATGGTGAGTGCTAACGCGACGACGTGTGTCTGACCCCCGCGACGGCAGGCCCGCAGGTTCGCCACCTACCCGTTAGAAAACCCCGTAATCTCCGAAGGGGAGCTCGGACGTGACCACCAGCAGCAAGGTTGCCATCAAGCCGCTCGAGGACCGCATCGTGGTCCAGCCGCTCGACGCCGAGACCACCACGGCCTCCGGCCTGGTTATCCCGGACACCGCCAAGGAGAAGCCCCAGGAGGGCGTCGTCCTGGCTGTCGGCCCGGGCCGCTTCGAGGACGGCCAGCGTCTGCCGCTCGACGTCGCCGTCGGTGACATCGTCCTGTACTCGAAGTACGGCGGCACCGAGGTGAAGTACCAGGGCGAGGAGTACCTCGTCCTCTCGGCGCGCGACGTTCTCGCCATCATCGAGAAGTAAGCAGCACCGAGAAGTAAGTCGTTCCAGCCCGCCCCGGATCCGTGTCCCAGTGACAGGGGCCCGGGGCGTGGTTGTTGGTTCACGTAGTCCGGTGGCCGGCGTGCCGGCCGCAGCCCCGAGGGAATAGGGAACATGGCGAAGATCCTGCAGTTCGACGAGGACGCCCGCCGCTCGCTGGAGCGCGGTGTCAACAAGCTGGCCGACACCGTCAAGGTGACCATCGGCCCCAAGGGCCGCAACGTCGTCATCGACAAGAAGTTCGGTGCTCCGACCATCACCAACGACGGTGTGACCATCGCCCGCGAGGTCGAGCTGGACGACCCGTACGAGAACCTTGGCGCGCAGCTCGTCAAGGAGGTCGCCACCAAGACCAACGACGTCGCGGGTGACGGCACCACCACCGCCACCGTGCTGGCCCAGGCCCTGGTCAACGAGGGTCTGCGCAACGTCGCCGCCGGCGCCGGCCCGGCCGCCCTGAAGAAGGGCATCGACAAGGCCGTCGCCGCCGTCTCCGAGCACCTGCTCTCCATCGCCCGCGAGATCGAGGGCAAGGACGACGTCGCCGCCGTCGCGTCCCTCTCGGCGCAGGACACCCAGGTCGGCGAGCTGATCGCCGAGGCGATCGACAAGGTCGGCAAGGACGGTGTCATCACCGTCGAGGAGTCGAACACCTTCGGCGTGGAGCTGGACTTCACCGAGGGCATGCAGTTCGACAAGGGCTACCTGTCGCCGTACTTCGTCACCGACGCGGAGCGGCAGGAGGCGGTCCTGGAGGACCCGTACATCCTGATCAACCAGGGCAAGATCTCCTCCATCCAGGAGCTGCTGCCGCTGCTGGAGAAGATCCTGCAGGGCGGTGCCTCGAAGCCGCTGCTGATCATCGCCGAGGACGTCGACGGCGAGGCGCTGTCCACCCTCGTGGTGAACAAGATCCGCGGCACCTTCAACGCGGTCGCCGTCAAGGCCCCGGGCTTCGGTGACCGCCGCAAGGCGATCCTGGGCGACCTGGCCACCCTGACCGGTGCCACCGTCATCTCCGAGGAGGTCGGCCTCAAGCTCGACCAGGCCGGTCTGGACGTGCTGGGCACCGCTCGCCGCGTGACCATCACCAAGGACGAGACCACCGTCGTCGACGGCGCCGGTGACAGCGAGGCCGTGGCCGGCCGCGTCGCCCAGATCAAGGGCGAGATCGCCAACACGGACTCCGACTGGGACCGCGAGAAGCTGCAGGAGCGCCTGGCCAAGCTGGCCGGCGGCGTCTGCGTCATCAAGGTCGGCGCCGCCACCGAGGTGGAGCTGAAGGAGCGCAAGCACCGCCTGGAGGACGCCATCTCGGCGACCCGTGCCGCGGTCGAGGAGGGCATCGTCGCCGGTGGTGGCGCCTCCCTGGTGCACGCCGCCAAGGTGCTGGACGGCGGCCTGGGCCTGTCGGGCGACGAGGCGACCGGTGTCGCGGTCGTCCGCAAGGCGCTCGCCGAGCCGCTGCGCTGGATCGCCCAGAACGCCGGCCTTGAGGGCTACGTCATCACCCACAAGGTCGCCGAGCTGGAGGCCGGTCACGGCTTCAACGCCGCCACCGGTGAGTACGGCGACCTGCTGAAGGCCGGCGTCATCGACCCGGTCAAGGTCACCCGCTCCGCGCTGGAGAACGCCGCGTCGATCGCCTCCCTGCTGCTCACCACCGAGACCCTCGTGGTGGAGAAGCCCGCCGAGGAGGAGGCCGGCAACGGCCACTCGCACGGTGGCCACGGCCACTCCCACTGACGCCTGATCAGTGACCGCAGGCCCGGTCCGCGCCCCTCGGGGTACGGGCCGGGCCTGCGGCGTTGTGCGCGCTTCATTCTTCAACTATCAGTTGAATTTTGCATAGCGCAAAGATTGCCTTATAACTGAGGCATGATCGAGGCCCGCCATCTGCGCGTCCTGCGTGCCGTCGCCCGCACCGGCTCCTTCTCCGCCGCCGCCCGTGAGCTGGGCTGTACGCAGCCCGCCATCAGCCAGCAGATGAAGGCCCTGGAGAAGTCCGTGGACACTCCGCTGGTGGTGCGTTCGGGGCGCGGCATGCAGCTGAGCGAGGCCGGACGGGTGCTGCTCAAGCATGCCACCGGCATCCTGGCCGGGCTCTCCGCCGCCGAGGAGGAGGTCGCGGCGATCGCCGGGCTGCGGGCCGGGCGGGTCCGGTTGGTCTCCTTCCCCACCGCGAGTTCCACCCTGGTGCCGCCGGCCGTCGCCCGGCTGCGGGACAGCCATCCGGGGGTGCGCGTGTCGCTGGTCGAGGCCGAACCGCCGGAGTCGCTGGCGATGCTGCGCGGCGGCGAGTGCGAGATCGCGCTGGCCTTCCGCTATCCGCAGGCCCCCGGCGGCGCCCCGGCGCCCGCCCCCGCGCACGGCACGCCGCGCGAGGCGCGGGCCGAGGCCAACCTGGAGGCCCAGCAGCTCAGCGCCACCACCGACTGGTCCGACCTGGTGGTCACCCCGCTGCTGGACGACCCGCTGGTCGGCCTGCTGCCCGCCGCGCACCCCTTGGCGGGGCGCGACGGCGGGCGCGGGCCGGTGGAGCTCGCCGAGCTGGCGGGGGAGCAGTGGATCGCCGGCTGCCCGCAGTGCCGGGGGCACCTGGTGGAGCTCTGCGCGGGCGCGGGCTTCGAGCCCCGGATCGACTTCGCGACCGACGACTACCCGGCGGTGGTCGGCCTGGTGGCGGCCGGGCTCGGGGTGGCGGTGCTGCCGGGGCTGGCGCTGGAGTCGGTGCGCCCCGACGGCGTGTCGGCGGTGTCGGTGCGGACCGCCTCGGGAGCGCCTGCGGTGCGGCAGGTGGTCGCCCTGACCCTGTCGGACCTCGCCGAGGTGCCGGCGGTGGCGCTGATGCTGGAGCGGCTGGCGGGCGCGGCGGCCGGGCGCTGACCGGACCCCCACCCGGGAGGAGCGTCGGCTCGAAGCGCTACGAAGAAACGTTTCTTCGCGGCGTGGGCCGGGTGGGTGCCTAGCGCGGCAGTCCCGTCGGCGCGACCAGCGGTACTTCCATCAGGCGGTTACGCGAGCGGCCCATCATCTCCTCGCGCTCGTCCTCGGTCAGCCCTCCCCAGACGCCGTACGGCTCACGGACGGCCAGGGCGTGCGCCGCGCACTCGGTGCGTACCGGGCAGCGCATGCAGACCTCCTTGGCGCTCGCCTCGCGCGAGCTGCGCGCGGCGCCGCGCTCCCCCTCGGGGTGGAAGAAGAGCGAGCTGTCCACGCCGCGGCAGGCCGCGGAGAGCTGCCAGTCCCAGAGATCGGCGTTGGGGCCGGGGAGGCGTGAGAAATCTGCCATGGCTCATTCCCTTCAGAGGCTCGGCGGCCGCGGACCGGCCATCGGCGGGCTGGGCTGCGCGGCACGGCGAGGCTTCGATGCGCTGGTGTGGACACCTGGAAATATGACTTACGGCAACTCCATGGACAAGTCACCCACAGAGTGGCACAACAGTCAATGACCATACAAAAGCTATAAAAACGGGCAAAGTGGGCATGGAGTTCGGCGGGCGCAGACGTGGCAATCGGGTGGCCGGGGGGCGCGCGGCGTCCCGTACCGGTGTGCGGGTCGTACGCCCACCGCGCGCGAGCTGCACAAAAGTGCGGCGTGTGCACCGCGAGGTGGCTGATCGGTAACGGGTCGGCCACGTACAGTGGTGGAGATGGCCCTGAAAGCCGTAACTCATTCGAGTGACGGTCGTTGGAAGTGCGGAGGCGGTCAGCGGGCGCCGGACGTCGGGAACGATCGCGGGGAAGTTCGGGCGATCGGCACGGAGTCTGTCGCCGATCGGCCGTGTCGGAGAGATTCGTACCAGCCAGGAGGCTCAACGTGACGCGGATCAGCTGCGGAGGACGACGGTCATGACTTCCGTTCTCGTTTGCGACGATTCCCCGCTCGCCCGCGAGGCGCTTCGCCGCGCGGTCGCGACCGTACCCGGCGTCGACCGGGTCACCACCGCGACGAACGGGGAGGAGGTCCTCCGCCGCTGGGTGGCAGACCGCTCCGATCTCGTTCTGATGGACGTCCGGATGCCCGGCCTCGGCGGGGTCGAGACGGTCCGGCGGCTGCTGTCCGCCGATCCGGGCGCGCGGATCATCATGCTCACCGTCGCCGAGGACCTCGACGGCGTCGCCCTCGCGGTGGCCGCCGGTGCCCGCGGCTACCTGCACAAGGACGCCTCGCGCGCCGAGCTGCGGGCCACCGTCACCCAGGCCCTCGCCGACCCGACCTGGCGGCTCGCCCCGCGTCGGCTGCGCAGCCCGGACATGGGCGCCGCGCCGACGTTGACGGCACGTGAGATCCAGGTGCTGGAGGGCATGAGTCACGGCCGCAGCAACGCCGAGATCGGCCGCGAGCTCTTCCTCTCCGAGGACACCGTGAAGACCCACGCCCGACGGCTGTTCAAGAAGCTCGGCGCCTCGGACCGCGCGCACGCGGTGGCCCTGGGCTTCCGGTGGGGCCTGGTCCGCTGACCACCGCCGGCTCCGCCGGCCGCGGCGCGCTGGTCGAGGTTCCCTTCGCAGGGGCGTATGACGTTACGGTCCCGAGGTTGCACCATGGAGGTGTGGAGCACCTCGGGGACCAGCGGACAGGCACTGCGGCGAACCACGGAGTCGCAGGACATTCGGCGGACGGCGCGACGGACGGAACCACCGACGGCGGCAGGGCGGGAGGTGGCACGGTGCAGGAGGGGCCGGTGGTGCGCGGCGGCCCGGTGCCCGGCGCCGCACCGCATAACGTTCCGGTGCACAACTCCGGACGCGGTGCCGCGTTTTCCCGTTCGACCAGGCACCATGGACCGATGCGTGACGACGTTGCCGGTAGTTCCGGCGAGGCTGACCCGATGGAGGCCGAGCCCTCCGGACCGGGTCGGGATCCGTCGTACGCGGATCCCGGTGACAGCGGGCCCGGCCACGGTCCCGGGCGGGGCGCCGGCGAGGCCGGCTCCGGTCGGGCCCCGGTCCTCGGCACCGGTGGTTCCCCGTTGGTCGGCGAGCTGGTCGCGGCCGCCGTCCGGGGCGAGGGTCCGGCGATCGACGCGCTGCTCGCCTACGTGCACCCGCTGGCGCTCCGCTACTGCCGGGGCCGGCTGGTCCGGCTGCCGGGCGGGGCCCGGCACCACGTGGACGACGTCGCCCAGGAGGTCTGCGTCGCGGTGCTCTGCGCGCTGCCGCGCTACCGGGACCAGGGCCGCCCGTTCGAGGCCTTCGTCTACGGGATCGCCGCGCACAAGATCGCCGATCTGCAGCGGGCCGCGATGCGCGGTCCCGGCTCCACGGTGGTCCCGCAGGACGACCTGCCGGAGGTGCCGGACGAGGCGCTCGGCCCCGAGGAGCGGGCGCTGCTCAGCAGTGACGCGGCCTGGGCCAAGGAACTGCTCTCCAACCTGCCGGCCCGTCAGCGCGAGCTGGTGCTGTTGCGGGTGGCCGCCGGGCTGTCGGCGGAGGAGACCGGCGAGGTGCTCGGGATGTCGCCCGGCGCGGTCCGGGTCGCCCAGCACCGGGCGCTGAGCCGGCTGCGGGCGCTCGCGGAGGAATCCTCCTGATCGTCCGCCTTTGACGGGGTCGGAATGGCCCATGGGCGGTCGGTGTTGTCAAGGGCACACGAGGACACATTCGCGGTGCCAGTACCATGGGGTATCGGCGCCTGGGCGGGTCGCCAAAGTTCCGTGGGTGCGAGCGGGGTTTCCCTGGAGGTTCCTCCAATGGCACCGAGCTTTCGGCGGCCTGAGCGAGTGAGCGATGGAGAGCGCCCCCACCCTCAGGGCGCGAGCGGATTAGGCCGGCCACGGAAGGTACCCCCAAATGTCCTACAACGCCGCAGGCGTACCCGAGAAGTTCGCGATGCTCGGGCTCACGTACGACGACGTGCTGCTGTTGCCCGGGGCCTCCGAGGTGCTGCCGAACCAGGTCGACACCTCCTCGCGGGTCTCCCGGAACGTGCGCGTCAACATCCCGCTGCTGTCCGCGGCGATGGACAAGGTCACCGAGGCGCGGATGGCGATCGCGATGGCCCGCCAGGGCGGCGTCGGCGTCCTGCACCGCAACCTCTCGGTCGAGGACCAGGCCAACCAGGTCGACCTGGTGAAGCGGTCCGAGTCCGGCATGGTCACCGACCCGATCACGGTCGGCCCGGAGACCACCCTGGCCGAGGCGGACGCGCTCTGTGCCAAGTTCCGGATCAGCGGTGTGCCGATCGCGGACGAGGCGGGCAAGCTGCTGGGCATCGTCACCAACCGTGACATGGCCTTCGAGTCGGACCGCAGCCGCCAGGTCCGCGAGATCATGACGCCGATGCCGCTGATCACCGGCAAGGTCGGGATCTCCGGCGAGGACGCCATCGCGCTGCTGCGCCGCCACAAGATCGAGAAGCTTCCGCTGGTCGACGACGAGGGCCGGATCAAGGGCCTGATCACCGTCAAGGACTTCGTCAAGGCGGAGAAGTACCCGAACGCGGCCAAGGACGCCGAGGGCCGGCTGCTGGTCGGCGCGGCCGTCGGCGCCAGCGCCGAGGCGTTCGACCGGGCCCAGGCCCTGGTCGAGGCGGGCGTCGACTTCCTGGTCGTGGACACCTCGCACGGCCACAGCCACAACGCGCTGGCCTGGATCGCCAAGATCAAGGCCGCCGTCGGCGTCGACGTGGTCGGCGGCAACGTCGCCACCCGGGACGGCGCCCAGGCGCTGATCGACGCCGGCGTGGACGGCGTCAAGGTCGGCGTCGGCCCCGGCTCCATCTGCACCACCCGCGTGGTCGCCGGTATCGGCGTCCCGCAGGTCACCGCGATCTACGAGGCGGCGCTCGCCTGCCAGGCGGCCGGCGTGCCGGTCATCGGCGACGGCGGCCTGCAGTACTCCGGCGACATCGGCAAGGCGCTCGCCGCCGGCGCCGACACCGTGATGCTGGGCTCGCTGCTGGCCGGCTGCGAGGAGTCGCCCGGTGAGCTGCTGTTCATCAACGGCAAGCAGTTCAAGTCCTACCGCGGCATGGGTTCGCTGGGGGCGATGCAGACCCGCGGGCAGGCCAGGTCCTTCTCCAAGGACCGGTACTTCCAGGGCGAGGTCACCTCGGACGAGAAGCTGATCGCCGAGGGCATCGAGGGCCAGGTGCCCTACCGCGGCCCGCTGTCCGCCGTGCTGTACCAGCTGGTCGGCGGCCTGCGCCAGACCATGGGCTACGTCGGCGCGGCCACCGTGGCGGAGATGGAGAGCAAGGGCCGGTTCGTCCGGATCACCTCGGCGGGCCTCAAGGAGAGCCACCCGCACGACATCCAGATGACCGTCGAGGCGCCGAACTACACCAGCCGCTGACCCGGCCGCCGACGTAGGACACCGAGGGGCCCGCGATCGCGGGCCCCTCGCGCGCGTCCGCGTCCCGTCGGCCCGGTCAGGGGGGCGAGGGCGGGTGCGGGGACGACCGACCTCCGGCCTCCCGTCCGGCAGTCGGAGGCGAGCGCGCGCGTCCTGGCAGGTGCGGGATACTGGGGGCGGCCGGGGTGACCCGGCGGGTATGAGCAACAAACCAGAAGGGCTCGAACGAAGTGACTGAGATCGAGATCGGGCGAGGCAAGCGCGGCCGCCGGGCGTACGCGTTCGACGACATCGCCGTCGTCCCCAGCCGCCGCACCCGGGACCCGAAGGAGGTCTCGATCGCCTGGCAGATCGACGCCTACCGCTTCGAGCTGCCGTTCCTGGCCGCCCCGATGGACAGCGTGGTCTCCCCGCAGCAGGCCATCGCCATCGGCCGCCTCGGCGGTCTGGGCGTGCTCAACCTGGAAGGCCTCTGGACCCGCTACGAGGACCCGCAGCCGCTGCTCGACGAGATCGCCACGATCACCGACGAGGCCGCCGCCACCCGCCGCCTGCAGGAGATCTACGCCGCGCCGATCCGGGCCGAGCTGATCAAGCAGCGGATCCAGGAGGTCCGCGACTCCGGCGTGGTCACCGCCGCCGCGCTCTCCCCGCAGCGCACCGCCGAGTTCTCCAAGGCCGTCGTGGACGCCGGTGTCGACGTCTTCGTCATCCGCGGCACCACCGTCTCCGCGGAGCACGTCTCCAGCGGCGCCGAGCCGCTCAACCTCAAGCAGTTCATCTACGAGCTGGACGTCCCGGTGATCGTCGGCGGCTGCGCCACCTACACCGCCGCGCTGCACCTGATGCGCACCGGTGCGGCCGGTGTGCTGGTCGGCTTCGGCGGCGGCGCCGCCCACACCACCCGCAACGTCCTCGGCATCCAGGTGCCGATGGCCACCGCCGTCGCCGACGTCGCCGCCGCCCGCCGCGACTACATGGACGAGTCCGGCGGCCGCTACGTGCACGTGATCGCGGACGGCGGCGTCGGCTACAGCGGCGACATCCCCAAGGCCGTCGCCTGCGGCGCGGACGCGGTGATGATCGGCGCGGCGCTGGCCCGGGCCACCGACGCCCCGGGCAAGGGCTTCCACTGGGGCATGGAGGCCGTCCACGAGGAACTGCCGCGCGGGAAGCGGGTGAACCTCGGCACCGTCGGGTCCACCGAGGAGATCCTCACCGGCCCGTCGCACACCCCCGACGGCACCATGAACCTGTTCGGCGCGCTGCGCCGCGCGATGGCCACCACCGGCTACACGGAGCTCAAGGAGTTCCAGCGGGTCGAGGTCACGGTCAACCCGGCGCTCCACCACCGCTGAGCCGCTCGCTGTGCGCGGGGCCCTAGTCCCGGGCGGCCGTGCGGCGGGTGAGCAGGAAGCCGCCGATCACGGCGATGCCGTAGAAGACCACGTCCAGCAGGCGGCGGTCCGAGCGCCAGAGGGTCAGGGCGTCGCGCAGCAGGTCGCCGTACGCGGTGCCGGCCAGCTCGTGCAGCCGGCGGGTCCGGCCGATCAACTGGCCGAGGAAGAGCGCGCCGGCCGAGAGCAGCGCGCCCAGCGGCGGCAGGGCACGGCCGCGGCCGCCGAGCCGGCCGAGCGGCCACGCGATGGCGGCGGCCGGGGCGATGGCCAGCCAGCCGACGGTGCCGGCGGCCCGGTGCGGCGCGAGTCCGTACGCCAGCGCGCCGGCCAGCATCGCGCCGACGGCGAGGGTGACCGCGACGGCGGTGCGGCCGCTCCGGCTGCCCCGGTCGGGCGCGGCGGCCTCGTCGGCGGGGTGGTAACCGGCCACCGGGGCGCCGGGCATGCCCGGGGCGACATAGCCCTCGGGGGTCTCCGGCTCCGGTGCGACGGAGTAGTGCGTGGCCGTACGCGGCCGGTCCGACCGGCCGTCAGCGCCCGGTACGGGTGCGGTCATGGGCGTCGAATCCCCCCGGGAAAGACGGTGAGCTGCCGAACGCTAGCAGCGCCCGGGGGCGCCCGGACAGAGTTTTCGATCACAGATCGGGCACGGAGCGCCGTGCCCGGCCGGGTCCGGCACCAGGGTGGCCGGGGGCCGGGTGGTCGCGGGCCCTCCGGACAGGGGATGATGGAGGCTTGGCGTCCGGGCCCGCGCCGGGCCGACACGCCGTCACCTCGACCGCCGGCAGCACATGGGGGAACGTTCCGAATGACCCAGGCGCAGGGTTCCACCGGCCGCCTCCTGGCCGGCCGCTACCGGCTGGACGCGGTGCTCGGACGCGGCGGCATGGGCACCGTCTGGCGTGCCGAGGACGAGATGCTGGGCCGCATCGTCGCGGTCAAGGAACTGCGGATGAACGGCAGCGTCGACGAGGACGAGAAGCACCGGCTGATCGTCCGGACGCTGCGCGAGGCCAAGGCGACCGCCCGGATCCGGCACAGTTCGGCCGTCACCGTCTTCGACGTGGTCGAGGAGGACGACCGGCCGTGGATCGTCATGGAGCTGGTCGAGTCCCGCTCACTGGCGGACGTGATCAAGGAGGACGGTCCGCTGGCGCCCGGTCGGGCCGCCGAGATCGCGCTCGACGTGCTGGGCGTGCTGGTCGCCGCGCACGCGCACGGCATCCTGCACCGCGACGTGAAGCCGTCCAACGTGCTGATCGGCGAGGACGGCCGGGTGGTGCTCACCGACTTCGGCATCGCCAGCGTCGAGGGGGACGCCTCGGTGACCTCCACCGGCATGCTGGTCGGCGCGCCCTCGTACATATCCCCGGAGCGCGCCCGCGGGCAGAAGCCCGGTCCGCCGGCCGACCTCTGGTCGCTGGGCGGCACGCTGTACGCGATGGTCGAGGGCCGGCCGCCCTACGACCGGGGTTCCGCGCTCGCCACCCTGACGGCGGTGATGACGGAGGACCTCGGCACCCCGCTGAACGCCGGGCCGCTGGGCCCGGTCATCGAGGGGCTGCTGACGAAGGACCCGGCTGAGCGGCTGGACGCCTCGCAGACCCGCTCGCTGCTCAAGCGGGTGGTGGCCGAGGCCACCACCCGGGCGGAGTCGACCACCGAGCACGCGATGCCGGTGAAGCCGGCCGCCGGGGACACCCGGGAGAGCGAGGCCGGCGGGGCCGGGGACGACACGGGGAAGAAGCCCGCGGGCGGGGGCACCGGCCGGCGCCCGGTCGGCGGGCTGCTCGGCACCGTCCGGGTGGGCAGCCGGGCCAAGGACGCCAAGGCCGCCGAGGACGCCAAGGCCACCGAGGAGCCGGAGCAGTCCGCGGCCGGGGCCACCGCCGCCGGAGCCGGGCCCGAGCCGATCCGGCCGGTGACCAGCGAGTGGACCCTCGGGGCGACCCAGGCCGCCGGCGCGGACCCGCACAAGGGCCGGCGGCGGCTGGCCGTGGTCACCGTCGTGGTGGTGCTGCTGCTGATCGCCGGGGCAGTGGCGATGGTGCGCGCCTTCGGCGACTCCGACGGTGGGTCGGCCAACGGCGCCGGCGCGACCTCCCCGGCCGCCTCCGAAGCCGGCACCTCGGCGGCGGGCAGCGCGCCGCCCGGGACCGAGACGCCCGGGACCCCGCCGCCGGTGAATCCGGGAACGCCGGCCGCGACGGTCCCGGCCGGTGGCGGGGCCGGTGCGGCCGAGACCTCCCCGGCCGGCTCGCCCGCCCCCGCGACCCACCCCGTCAGCGCGCCGCCGACCCCGGCGGCGACCGGCGCGGTGGTCCCGGCCGGGTACCACGAGTACAAGGACCCGACCGGCTTCTCGGTCGTCCTGCCGGACTGGCTCCAGCCCGCCGGGTCGGAGTCCATCCGCCGGGTCTTCAAGGGCAACGGGAGCACCCTGCGGATCGAGTGGACCACCACCCCGGGCCCGAGCGCGGTCGACGACTGGCAGGCCTCCGAGCCCGGGCTGCGCGGTCAGGTCAGCAACTACCAGCGGGTCCAGTTGCAGGCCATCACCTACCGGGAGTGGGCCAACTCCGCCGACTGGGAGTGGACCAACGGCACTCCCCGGATGCACTCGCTCAACCGGGGCTTCGTCACCGGCTCGCCGGCCAAGTACGGGTACTCGATCTACTGGATCACCCCGGACGCGGACTGGAGCACGCCGGCGAGCACGCAGGCCCGCCAGGTCGCCTTCGACACCTTCCAGCCCGCGCCGTAGGGCGGTCCGGCCGCCCGGCCCCGGCGGCCGGGCGTCAGCCGATCAGGCGCTGCTTGGCGCGGCCGAACTCCTCGGCGGTGAGCGCCCCCGCCGCGTGCAGGGCGGCCAGCCGCTCCAACTGGTCCAGCAGCTCGGCCCCGGTGGAGGCGGCCGGCGCGGCGGCGGGCAGCGCGGGGGGCTTCACCGCGGCGTCGCGGACCAGCCGGGCGGCCGCCCGGAGCTGCTCTGCGAACACCTCGGCCTTGACCACGTCCTCGAACCGGTGCGAGCCGGTGAGCGCGACCACCAGCAGTACCTCGCCGTTGAACCTGGTCCTGGTGACGGTCGCGTCCGTCACCGCGGTGAGCGGAACCGGGACCGGCGGCTTGCCGTCCTTGAGGAAGAGCAGCCGCTGGGTGGTCAGGACCAGGACGCCCTTGCGGAAGTGATCGGGATGACGCCCCGCCGTGGAGGCGACCGGCCTCTCGTCCGGCACGACGTTCGCCTCGACGGTACGCAGGGCTTCGGCCCGGTTGCCACGGTCGCTGTTGCCGGCCACGTCGAAGGCCGCGTCGATCAGATCGCTCCAGTCCATGGCACCGAGCGTAGTGCGGCTGCCGGCGGGCCCCCGTTCGGCCGGACGCCGCGCACCCGGCGAGGATCGGTGGGGCAGGGCCTAGGCTGGGCGGTGAGCGAGAGGAACACCCATGCGAGCGGGGCCGGGTCAGGTATTGGCGGGGCGTTACCGACTGACGGACCATCCGGAGGCGCTGCGCGCCCTCGCCGTGGACGAGCGGACGGGAGCCGTCGTCCTCCTGCGCGCCCTGGAGCTGCCCGCGCTGCTGACCGGCGGTCACGACCCGGACGACCCGGTGCCCGAGCAGGGCGACCGGTTGGTCCGCCGGGTGGCCGCGGTGGGCTCGGCCGCACCGGTGCACCCGAGGCTGCTGCAGGGCGTCGGCGCGTTCGTCGAGGGTGAGTCGCTCTGGACGGTGGAGGAGCGGCCGGCCGGTGTGCCGCTGGCCGATCTGGCCGCGGCCGGACCGATCGCGCCGTACCGGGCGGCCGAGTTGGCGGCGGACCTGGCCGGCGCGCTGCGGGCGCTGCACGAGGCCGGGCTCACCCACGGCAATCTGACCGCCGGGTCGGTGCTGGTCTGCGAGGACGGCGCGGCCCTGCTGGGCGGGCTGCTCCCGGGGGTGGCCGAGGAGGCGTTGGCCGAGGAGTTGGGCGGGCCCGGCGGGCGCCGTCGGTACGAGGTCCGGGCCACCCTGGTGGGGCCGGCGGCGGAGCGCTGGCCGTTGGACGGCGGCCCGGCCGGCGACTGCTGGGCGCTCGGTGTACTGCTGCACCGGCTGGTGACGGGCCGCTCGCCGTACCCCGACCAGGGGGTGCCGGAGTTGGTGACGGCGGTGCGGGACGGCCGGCGGGAGCCGTCGACGGCGTGCGGGCCGCTGGCGCCGCTGGTCGAGCGGCTGCTGCAGCCCGATCCGGCGCTGCGGCCGGCGGCGGAGGGCATCCGGCGGGAGCTGGCGGACCTGCTCGCGGGCGCCCCGGAGCCGGTCGACGAGGAGCGGGCGGCGCGCGCGGTCGAGCCGCGCCCGGAGGGCCCGCTGGTGCCGCTGAGTCCGCGTCGGCGCGGCCGCGGCGCGCCGGCCCCGGCGGCGGTCACGGCGGACGCCGGCCCGCTGCCCGTTCGGGCACCGTTGCTGCCGCCGGCCCTGCTGGGCCCGGTCCTGGTCGGCGCGGTGTTCCTGCTGCTGGTGCTCGGGGTGGCGGCCGTGGTGATGTTCGCAGGCTGACGGTGCCCGCCCGGCGCTTGCCATCCCCGCCACGGTCGGGGGAGATTACCGGTGTCCGGGTGGTGCGCCTAGGGTGTGCCTGAGATCTGTTCGAAAACTGGTCTGTACCGGGCCCTCCGTCGCGGTGACGGCAGGTGGAGGAGGGAGCGGTCGCCGATGGGCGTGCAGAACCGGCCGGAGGCGGCCGAGGCGGAGCGGTTGCTGGCCGGGCGCTACGAGCTGGGCGACCGGCTCGGCCGGGGCGGCATGGGCACGGTCTGGCGGGCCTGGGACCGGATGCTGGACCGCGAGGTCGCGGTCAAGGAGCTGACCGTCAGCCACCTCCCCGAGGAGGAGCTGCAGATCCTGCACGCCCGGATGAAGCGCGAGGCCAGCGCGGCCGCCCGGATCAAGCACCCCGGGGTGATCACCGTCCACGACGTGCTGGAGCAGGACGGCCGGCCGTGGATCGTGATGGAGCTGGTCGACGGCCGCTCGCTGGCCGATGTGATCAGCCAGGACGGCACCCTCCAGCCGCGCGCCGCCGCCGAGGTCGGCAGCCAGGTGCTGGCCGCGCTGCACCGGGGGCACCAGCTGGGCGTGCTGCACCGGGACGTGAAGCCGGCCAACGTCCTGCTGGAGCGCGGCACCGGGCGGGTGGTGCTGCTGGACTTCGGGATCGCGACGTACGAGGGCTCCGCCGAGCTGACCCGGCCGGGTGACCTGGTCGGTTCGCCGGACTACCTGGCACCGGAGCGGGCCCAGGGCGAGCGGCCCGGCCCCGCCTCCGACCTGTGGGGTCTCGGGGCGACGCTGTACGCGGCGGTGGAGGGCGAGTCGCCGTTCCGCCGGACCTCGCCGCTGACCACGCTGGCCGCGGTGGTCGGCGAGCCGCTGCCGGAGCCGCGGCGGGCCGGGGCGCTCGGGCCGGTGCTGGCCGCGCTGATGGCCAAGGACCCGGCGGAGCGGCCGGGCGCGGACGAGGCGGCCCGGATGCTGGACGAGGTGAAGGCCGGGCACACCGTCGGCTTCAAGCCCGTCGCCGCGGTCAAGATGCCGACCCAGTCCGTTCCGGTGGTCGACCGGACCGACGGGTCGGCCGGTCCGGCGCCGGACGCGGCCTCCGAGGGGCCGACCGCGCCGCGGCCTCCGGCCGGGGACGCCGGGACCGCGGACACGCCGCCGGTGGCGCTCGCCGGGGTGCTCGGTAGCGGGGCGCTCGGTGCCTCGTCCGTGCCGGCGGCGCACTCCGCTCCCGTGACGCCGGGGGCGCACCCTGCATCATTCGCGCCGGGGGCGCACCCTGATTCGCCCGCGCGTGGCCCGGCCAGGCGCCGGGCTGTGCTTCAGCTCGTCGCGATCGGGCTGGCCGTCGGCGTGCTGGCCGCCGGGGCGACCTTCCTGGCGATCCGCGCCGGCGGCGGGACCTCGGCGGGCGGTCCCACGGCGACCGGCTCCGGAACGCCGCAGCCCAGTGAGTCCGGCGACGCCGATCCGCCGCCCACCGGCTACCGCTGGGTGAACGACCCGGCGGGCTTCCGCTTCCCGCTGCCGGTGGCCACGCCGGCCTGGCAGCGCAGCACCGACACCGCCAACCAGATCTTCTACAGCCCGGACAACAAGACGCACTACCTCCAGTTCGCCGTCACCGTCGGTCAGTCGGTCAAGCCGCTGGAGCACCTGCGGCAGATGGAGACCACGGTCTCGAAGCTGAAGGACTACCGCCAGCACAAGCTGACCAGCGTCTTGGTGAACGGCCACGACGCGGCGGTCTGGGAGTTCAGCTACGCGGCCAAGGAGGGTGGCCGGCGGCGGGCCATAGAGGCGGAGTTCATCGACGCGGACGGGACCGGCTACGCCATCTACCTGTCCAGTCCGGACACGGACAAGGACTGGCCGGAGGGGGAGCAGCGGTTCAACGCGGTGCTCCGGGACTTCACACCGACCCGCTGAGCCGGCCGACCGCCGAGCGGCTGACCCGCTGAGCCGGCGACCCGTCGAGCGGCCGGCCCGCCGGTGGGGCGCGGCGCGCCGACATTGTTGTTACCGACGGGTACCGAACCGGCCCCCGAGCGCCTAGGCTGCGCCCCATGACGGACCTCACAGCAGATGCCACGGTCTCCGCGCGGCCCGGCGCCGCGGACCGCAACCCCGCCGCCCCCGGCGGCGGCCGCACCGTCGCCGCGGTCGTTCCGCCCTCCCTGGTCGCCCGCCTCGCCGCCGGGGTCACCGCGGCGGGCGAGCCGGACCTGGTGGAGACCGTCGCCCCGCTGACCGGTGAGCGGCTGGCCGCTCTGCCGCGCTCGACCCCCGGCGACGTCGAGGTCGCCTACGAGCTGGCCCGGCGGGCCCAGCCGGCCTGGGCCGCGCTGCCGGTCCGCCGCCGCGCCGCCGTCCTGCTGCGCTTCCACGACCTGCTGCTCAAGCGCCAGGACGAAGTGCTGGACCTCGTCCAGGCCGAGACCGGCAAGGCCCGGCTGCACGCCTTCGAGGAGGTGCTGGCCGTCGCGATGGCGGCCCGGCACTACGGGCGCGCCGCGCACGGCTACCTGCGCGACAAGCGGCACGGCGGGGCCCTGCCGCTGCTCACCCACGCGGTCGAGGCCCGTCGCCCCAAGGGCGTGATCGGGCACATCTCACCCTGGAACTACCCGTTGGAACTGTCCGTCGGGGACGCCCTGCCCGCCTTCGTGGCCGGCAACGCGGTGGTCAACAAGCCGGACACGCAGACCGCGCTGACCGCGCTCTGGGCCCGCGAGCTGCTGATCGAGGCCGGCCTGCCGGCCGACCTCTGGCAGATCGTGATCGGCGACGGCCCGGTGGTCGGACCGGCCGTGGTCGAGCACGCCGACTACGTCTCGTTCACCGGCTCCACCCGCACCGGCCGCGAGGTCGCCCAGCGCGCCGCCGCCCGGCTGGTCGGCGCCTCGCTCGAACTCGGCGGCAAGAACGCCATGCTGGTGCTCGCCGACGCGGACCTCGACCGGGCCGCCGAGGGTGCCGTCCGGGCCTGCTTCTCCTCCGCCGGTCAGCTCTGCATCTCCATCGAGCGACTGCTGGTGCACCGCGCGGTGGCCGACGAGTTCCTGGCGAAGTTCGCCGCGCGCACCCGCGCGCTGCGCCTCGGCGGCGGCCTCGCCTACGGCGCGGACATGGGCTCCCTGGTCTCCGTACGGCAGTTGGACGCCACCACCCGTCATGTGGAGGAGGCGGTCAAGGCCGGTGCCACCGTGGTGGCCGGCGGCCGTGCCCGGCCGGACCTCGGCCCGTTCTTCCACGAGCCGACCATCCTGGACGGGGTCACCCCCGAGATGGCGGTCTGCACCGAGGAGACGTTCGGCCCGGTGGTCTCGGTGTACCGCTTCGACACCGAGGACGAGGCGGTGGCCGTCGCCAACGCCACGCCGTACGGCCTCAACTCCAGCGTCTGGACGAAGGAGCTGCGGCGCGGCCGGGCGATCGCGGCCCGGCTGCGCACCGGAACGGTCAACGTCAACGAGGCCTATGCGGCGGCGTACGGCTCGGTCGGCTCGCCGATGGGCGGCATGGGCGAGTCCGGGCTCGGCCGGCGGCACGGCGCCGAGGGCATCCTGCGGTTCACCGAGGCGCAGACCATCGCCGGCCAGCGGGTGATGCCGCTCGCGCCGTCCTTCGGCCTGGACGACCGGCAGTTCGCCGCGGTGTTCACTGGCGGGCTGCGGGTGTTGAAGGCCCTGCGCTTCAAGTAGTCCCGGTCCGTCCACCGGCCCGGCCGGCCCGGTCCGGTCCTGATGTCCGTTCGTTTCCCGAAGGAGCAGTGGCACATGGTGGGGTCCCGCGACGAGGCGGACTTCGACTACGACGTGGTCGTGATCGGCTCGGGCTTCGGTGGTTCGGTGGCCGCGCTGCGGCTGACCGAGAAGGGGTACCGGGTCGCCGTCCTGGAGGCCGGGCGGCGCTTCGAGCGCGACGAGCTGCCCAGGAACTCCTGGGACCTCGCCAAGTACCTGTGGGCGCCCAGGCTCGGCCTGTACGGCATCCAGCGGATCCACCTGCTGGCCAATGTGATGATCCTGGCCGGTGCCGGGGTCGGGGGCGGCTCGCTGAACTACGCGAACACCCTGTACGTGCCGCCGAAGGCCTTCTTCGAGGACCGCCAGTGGCGCCACATCACGGACTGGCAGGAGGAGTTGGCGCCGTTCTACGACCAGGCGCAGCGGATGCTCGGGGTCCGGCTCAACCCGACCGTCACCCCGTCCGACGTCCATCTGCGGGCGGCCGCCGAGAAGATGGGCGTCGGGGACACCTTCCACATGGCGCCGGTCGGGGTCTTCTTCGGCGACGGGCGGGACTCCGACCGCACGGCCGAGGCGGCTCCCGGCGAGGAGGTCGCCGACCCGTACTTCGGCGGGGCCGGCCCCGCCCGGCGGGCCTGCGTGGAGTGCGGCGAGTGCATGACCGGGTGCCGGCACGGCGCCAAGAACATGCTCACCGAGAACTACCTGTACCTGGCCGAGCGCGGCGGCGCCGAGATCCACCCGCTCACCACGGTGGCCCGGATCCGCGAGCGCGGCGAGGGCTTCGCGGTGGACGTCCGCCGGACCGACGCCCGCTCCACGACCGACCCGGTGAAGGCGGGGGCGCGGACGATCACCGCCGCCCGGGTGGTGGTCGCGGCCGGCACCTACGGCACCCAGCGGCTGCTGCACCGGATGCGCGACGGCGGTCACCTGCCCCGGATCTCCGGCCGGCTCGGCGAGCTGACCCGGACGAACTCCGAGGCGCTGGTCGGCGCGCAGACCACCGACCGGCGCTACGGCGCCCGGGCGGACTTCACCAAGGGTGTCGCGATCACCTCCTCGATCCACCCGGACGAGAACACCCACATCGAGCCGGTGCGCTACGGCAAGGGCTCCAACGCCATGGGCGCCTTGTCGATCATGCAGGTGAAGGGCGGTGGGAAGGGTCCCCGCTGGCTGCGCTACCTGGGGACGGCCGCCCGGCACCCGGTGACCTTCGCGCGGTCGATGAACCAGCACCGCTGGTCGGAGAAGACCATCATCGGCCTGGTGATGCAGTCGCTGGACAACTCGATCACCGTCTCGCTGAAGACGAAGGGCCTGGGCAAGGGGCAGCTGACCTCCACCCAGGGCCACGGGGCGCCCAACCCGAGCTGGATCCCGGCGGCGGAGGAGGGGGCCCAGGCGCTGGCCGCCGAGATCAACGGCTTCGCGGGCAGCACCGTCGGCGAGATCTTCGACATCCCGATGACCGCCCACTTCCTCGGCGGCTGCCCGATCGGCGACTCCGCGGAGACCGGTGTGGTCGACCCGTACCACCGGCTCCACGGCCACCCGGGGATCAGCGTGGTGGACGGTTCGGCGGTCTCCGCCAACCTCGGGGTGAACCCCTCGCTGACGATCACCGCGCAGGCCGAGCGGGCCCTGTCGATGTGGCCCAACAAGGGCGAGGCGGACGGCCGCCCGGAGCCGGGCGAGGCGTACCGCCGGGTCGGGGCGGTGGCGCCGGTGCGCCCGGCCGTGCCGGCGGAGGCCTTCGGGGCGCTGCGACTGCCGCTGCTGGCCGTGCCGACGGTGCCCAAGAAGCCCGGCGCCACGGCCTCCTGACGCTCGGCCGGGTGTGGCGGGCGCCGTGTCCAGGACCGGTTGACAGCCGTCCGGGCACGATGGGATAAACGGGGCTCCCTGGGGGGACCAGGGGGCACCGTTGTGTGTGTGGGGGGGGATCGCGGTCCATGGCCATCTGCGCATCGTGCGGCGCGGCTTCGGGGGCGGGGGCGTTCGGCTGTGCCTCCTGCGGACGGCCGCTGACGCCGCCGCCGCCCCTGCCGCCGCCCGCCGCTCCGCCTGCTCCGCCCTCGGTACCAGCTCCGCCCTCGGTGCCCGCCCCGCCCGTCTTCGCGCCGTCGGCGCCGGGCGGTTGGGGTGCCGGCCGGCCCTACGACCCCGCCGCCGCGCGGCCGGCCGTGCTGCGCGGGCTCACCGGTGACTGGCGGCCGGCGTTCACGGCGCTGATCGCGCCGACCGCGGTGCTGTTCCTGGCGGCGCTGATCGCCGCGGTCCCGGACGGCTACACCTTCTTCTACCTCTTCGAGGCGCCCTCCTTCGGCAAGCGGTTCGGTGCCGCCCTGACGCTGGCCCTGTCCGCCCTCGGCGCGCCGTTCGAGCTGGGCTTCTCCGGCGGGGAGCGCTACGCGGACGGCAGCGGGGAGGCGATCGTCCGGGCGGTGCCGATGACGGTCACCGCGCTCTGGCTGGGCGCGCTCTGGCTCGGCCTGCGGGCCGGGGCTCGCCGGCGGCAGGCCCGTACCGGTGCGCAGCCGACCAGGCGGCAGGCGGCCGACGAGGCGCTGCGCACCGCGGTGGCCGCGGCGGCGGTGACCCTGCTGATCGGGCTCGTCGCCGGTGCCTCCTGGCGGCCCGGGTCCGCGCGCGGCGGGTTCGACGCGGGGGACTACTACGGCGACGCCGGCGGGGTGACGTACACGGCCGGCTCCGGCTGGCCGCAGGCCGTCTGCTGGGCGGCGCTGCTCGCCGCACTGGCGGCGTTCACCGTGCACGGGACGGACGCGTTGCGCTGGGCGGCCTGGCGCAACCGGGTGGTGCGCGGCTGGGCGGTGGCCGGGTTGGCGGCGGGCCGGGCGCTGGCGATGACGATCGGCCTCGCCGCGCTGGTCGGCTTCCTGCTGATCCTCGTCCAGGACGCGGACGGGCAGACCGGCGCCGCGCTGACCGTGCTGCCGAACGTCGCGCTGCTGCTGCTCGGCCTGGGCTCGGGGGCGACGCTCAGGACGACGAGCGACGCGAGCGGCCCGCGCGCCGACTGGGAGGGCGAGAGGTCCGACCAGGGGTTCTCCTTCTTCGACCTGGGGCACCAGAGCGCCGACTGGCGGTGGACCGGTCTGCTCGCGCTGGTCGGGGCGGCCCTCCTCGGGTGGACGGCGTACCGGCGCCGGCTGGACGCGGCGGACCGGCTCCGGTTGGCGGTGGTGCACGCGGCCGCGCTCAGCCTGCTGATGCCGATCGCCGGCGCGGTGCTCTCGACGGGTTCGACCGCGACGTACCTCGGCCGCCGGCAGGAGCTCGGCCACGAGTACGCGGTCGGCCTGGTCTTCCCCACCCTGCTGCTGGCCAACGTGGTCTGGGCGGCGATCGGCGCGCTGGCGGTGCCGCCGTTGTTGGCGGCCGTCGGCAGCCGTCCGGTGGCCGGCCCGCCCGGGGTACCGCCGCCACTGCCGTACCAGGGGGCGGCGCCGTCCCCGGCCGGTGTGCCGCGCGAGGCCGGGCCGGAGCCCGCCGTGCCGGTGGGGGTGAGCGAGGTGATCGGCTCGTACGAGGAGCCGCCGTCGTTCCCGGGCGGCGGGGTGCCGGCCGCCCGGCCGCCGGGGGAGGACGACCAGGTCGACCCCAGCGTCTGGCGCAAGCAGCGGTAGCGGCCGAGGGGCGCGCGGCCAACGGCCCGCGCCCCTCGCTCGTGACCGCCGGGCCGCGGCTCCGGCCGCCGCGGTGAGCCCCGGCCCCGGACAGGGCAAAGGGCCCCGCGGGGGAACGGGGCCCTTTGTCGCTCAGCACGCGGCGTCAGGGCTGCGCCGGTGCTGGGGTGACGGCGCCGGGGGAGGAGCGCCGTCGCGTCGGATGGCTCGTGGGTCGTGCCGCCGCGGTGCCGGCATGAGCTGGGCCGGTCGCGCGAGGCGGGTCCGCACGCGGCGGGGCGGGCCGGCGCGCATGCCTGCGCCGAGCTTTCGCTCACGGAGCGTGAGGTGATAATCGTTGCCATCGTGGGTCTCGGTGGCAAGGGGGCGGCACTCCGCAGTGGTCCTTCGGCCGCCGGGAGAACCTCTTCCCACCAGCATCGTGATGGACGAAGGGCTTGCTCTGCAACCGATTCGGCATGATTCGGCACAGTCCATTTTCGGCCCGGCCGGTGCGCGACGAAGCGTCCGCGGCGGCTCGGCGGCCCCTCGGGAGATCGCGGGCGGGTGCTAGTGATGATCACCGTGCGTAGTGGTGGCGCCGGAGCGCACCGGGACGCGCGTAGCGGCGCGGGACGGTGAACGGCTTGCGCCGGGGTGCGGCGGCCGGTACCCGGGCGTCCCCGGGGCCGGCCGCCCCACCTCCTTGGGTCCAGTCGCGGCCGGGGTCGCTGTCCCCTGCTGGCCGGCCGCGGCACCCGCGCGCGGTCCCACGGCGCACCGCTCCCGGCGGGGCCGGGACAGCGGTGGCGCCACGCGCGCCGGTGGACTGGGATGAGCTCCACGCGTGGTCCTGCAAGCCCGCACGGCGGCGCCCCTGCCGGGGCGGAGGCGGCGCACCTGGCGGGCGCGGCGCGGTCGTGCGGTCGTCAGATCCAACGAAGCGGCGGCCCGGCCGGTCACGGCCTCCTGGACGTGCAGACGAGTGAAACCGGCCAGCCCGGTAGACTCGTGCCCAGACCCCCGCCCGTCGCCCGTCGCCGCCCTCCCGGGGCGTGCGCCGCGACATCTCTAGATACCGCTGCCGGAAGGCCGTCCGTGTCCTCTGCTATTCCCGACCAGTCCGTGCCTGAGACCGACACCGTCCTGGTGGTCGACTTCGGCGCCCAGTACGCCCAGCTCATCGCCCGTCGGGTGCGTGAGGCCCGGGTCTACAGCGAGATCGTGCCGAGCAGCATGCCGGTCGCCGAGATGCTCGCCAAGAACCCGAAGGCGATCATCCTCTCCGGCGGCCCCTCGTCGGTCTACGAGCAGGGCGCGCCGCAGCTCGACCGCGCGATCTTCGAGGCCGGGGTGCCGGTCTTCGGCATGTGCTACGGCTTCCAGCTGATGGCCAAGACGCTCGGCGGCACCGTCGACAACAGCGGTGCCCGTGAGTACGGCCGCACCCCGCTGGTCGTCTCCCGCACCGGCTCGACCCTGTTCGAGGGCGTCCCGGCGCAGCACTCGGTGTGGATGTCGCACGGCGACGCCTGCTCGGCCGCGCCCGAGGGCTTCACCGTCACCGCCTCCACCGACGTGGTGCCGGTCGCGGCCTTCGAGAACGACGAGGCCCGCCTGTACGGCGTGCAGTACCACCCCGAGGTGCTGCACTCCGACCACGGCCAGCAGATCCTGGAGCACTTCCTCTACCGCGGCGCCGGCATCGCGCCGACCTGGACCACCGGCAACGTGGTCGACGAGCAGGTCGCGCTGATCCGCGCCCAGGTCGGCGACAAGCGCGCGATCTGCGGGCTCTCCGGCGGCGTGGACTCCGCGGTCGCGGCGGCCCTGGTCAACAAGGCCATCGGCACCAAGCTGACCTGCGTCTACGTCGACCACGGTCTGATGCGCAAGGGCGAGACCGAGCAGGTCGAGAAGGACTTCGTCGCGGCCACCGGCGTGCAGCTGAAGGTCGTCGACGCGCAGGAGCGCTTCCTGACCGCGCTGAAGGGCGTCAGCGACCCGGAGGAGAAGCGCAAGATCATCGGCCGGGAGTTCATCCGGGTCTTCGAGCAGGCCCAGGCCGAGATCGTGGCCGAGGCCGGCGAGCACGGCGAGTCCGTGGACTTCCTGGTCCAGGGCACCCTGTACCCGGACGTGGTGGAGTCCGGCGGCGGCACCGGCACCGCCAACATCAAGTCGCACCACAACGTCGGCGGTCTGCCCGAGGACCTGCAGTTCCAGCTGGTCGAGCCGCTGCGCAAGCTGTTCAAGGACGAGGTCCGGATGGTCGGCCAGGAGCTCGGCCTGCCGGAGGAGATCGTCCAGCGCCAGCCGTTCCCGGGTCCGGGCCTGGGGATCCGGATCGTCGGCGAGGTCACCAAGGAGCGTCTCGACCTGCTCCGCGAGGCCGACGCGATCGCCCGCGAGGAGCTGACCGCGGCCGGTCTGGACCGCGAGATCTGGCAGTGCCCGGTGGTGCTGCTCGCCGACGTCCGCAGCGTCGGCGTCCAGGGCGACGGCCGGACGTACGGCCACCCGATCGTGCTGCGCCCGGTCTCCTCCGAGGACGCCATGACGGCCGACTGGTCGCGCCTGCCCTACGAGGTGCTGGCGAAGATCTCCACCCGGATCACCAACGAGGTCCCCGATGTGAACCGCGTGGTGCTGGACTGCACCAGCAAGCCGCCGGGCACCATCGAGTGGGAGTAGGCACTCCCCGCCGGCGTTGAACCGGTGCTGAACGGCCGCGCCGTCGTTCCCGTATACAAGGGAGCGGCGGCGCGGCCGTTCGCGGTGGGCGGCCGGGGCACCGGGCGCCCACCGGGTGGGATCTCCCACCGAATGCGGTCACGAGCGTGCAGAATGCGGACCGGACCTGTCAGGTGATGGCAGGCCGTGAAGGAAGGTGTGAGGGATGTCGGAGGCCAGCGGCTCCGTGGCGACCAGCGGCTCCACGGCGGGCGGCGACTCGGCGGCGGCCGGCGACTCCGCGGCGACCGGTGCGGTGGGCGGCGGCGGGGCGCGGCGGCTCGCCCTGCTCAGGGCGACCGCCTCCCGGTACGCGCTGCTGCCGCTGCGGATCTTCCTGGGCGTCACCTTCGTCTACGCGGCGCTCGACAAGCTCGCCGACGCGCACTACCTGGCCGGTGCGGGCGACCCGGCGTCCTTCGTGTCGCAGACCCAGGCGGCCAAGGGCTCCAGCCCGATCTCGTTCCTGCTCGGCGCCGCGCTCGACGCGCCGACCCTGTTCGCGCTCGCCATCGCCTTCGGTGAACTGGCGGTCGGCCTGGGCACCCTGTTCGGCCTCTGGGGCCGGGTCGCGGCCCTCGGCGGCGCGCTGATCAATCTGAGCCTCTGGCTGACCGTCAGCTGGAACGTCTCGCCGTACTACCTCGGCAACGACCTCGCCTACCTGCTGGCCTGGACCCCGCTGGTGCTGGCCGGCACCCCGTACCTCTCGCTGGACGGCTACCTGGCCGGGCGGGCCGCCCGGGACCGCGGGCGCGGGCTGCGCGAGCGGCTCGTCCGGCGGCGGGCGCTGGTGGACGGCGGGATCGCGGCCGTCGCGATCGGCGGTGCCGGGCTGCTCACCGGCTCGCTGACCGCCACCTTCGGCCGGGACAGGAAGGCCGCCGGACCGTCGGCCGCGCCGGCGCCCGCCGGGCCGACCGTGTCGGTGGACGCCGCGAGCGTCCCGGTGGGCGGATCGGCCCAGGTCAAGGACCCGGCGACGGGTGACGCGGTCTACATCGTCCAGCCCAAGGCAGGCCAGTACTGCGCCTTCTCCTCGGCCTGCACGCACTCCGGCTGCGCGGTCGACGCCCCGAAGAACGGCCAGCTGTACTGCCCCTGCCACGGCTCGCGGTTCGACGCGGCCACCGGCGCGGTGGTGAACGGCCCGGCCACCAAGCCGCTGCCCCGGTACGGCGTCACCAAGGACGGCGAGAAGCTGAACCTCGGGCCGCTGCAGAGCTGAGCGGCACCGGGACGCACGACCGGTCCGGGGCTCAGGGCGCGTCCCGGCCCCGCCGGTCCGCGCCGCCGCGCCGGACCGCCGCCGCGACCGCCCCGGCCAGCCCGCCGAGACCGAGCACGATGAAGGTCACCGGGATGACGATCCGGCCGTTCACGGAGATGTCGTTCAGCGCCGCCACCAGGTAGAGCACCGCGATCACGGTGAACAGCCCCCCGGCGATCAACGAGAACAGGTCGAGCTGGTGCTTCCTCACGACTGGACCACCTTGATGTCGCCGAGCCCGACCCGCAGCCTGAGGTCGAGCGTGCCCTTGGATGTCTGACCGTTCACCGGACGCAGCTGGAAGACGCGGGACGTGTCGCTGCCGGCCTCGTCCGCCCCGGGGACGCCGATGTGGCCCATCCCGACCCTGGCGTCCAGGTTCACCGTCACGTCCGGCGGCACCAGGACGGTCAGCTGCCCGGCCCCGAGTTCGACGGTGCTGCGCAGGGTGGTGCCGGCCGGGTCGAGCCGCGAGAGGTCCAACCGGGCGTTGCCGAGCCCGAGGGTGTACCGCTCCTCCAGGCCGTCCGCCGCGACGACCCGCCAGTCCCGGTCGCCGACCGCGTTCTGGACCGAGAACGCCGAGCCGTGCGAGAGCGCGAGCGCCAGGGTGAGCAGCAGGCCCGGCACGACCAGCTTGCGGGCCCGGCCGAACTTGGCGGCGACCAGCAGGGTCAGCCCGATGACCAGCAGCGCGGTGGCCAGCACCGTGCCGGTGACCACCGCCTTGTCGCCGTGGGCGGAGGCCGACCAGACCGCACTGGCCGCGCCGACCGCCAGGAGCAGCCCGATCAGGCCGAGCGGCGAACGCTCGGGCCGGTGGCGCACCACGGCCGGCCGCGGCGGCGGGCCGGCCGGCCCGCCCTTGCGCAGCGGGTCGCCCTCGGGCAGGTCGGGGCGCTGCCACCAGGGCTGCGCCGGGCCGCCGGGCGGCGGGGTGGCGGTTCCGCCGTACGGGTTGCGCTCCGGGTGGCGGGGGTCCCACAGGTAGCCGCTCGGGCCCGCGTGCGGGGTGTCGGTCGGGACCGTGCCGGCCGCCCGGTCCCGGGCGTGCTGCTCGCGGGCCCGCTCGCCCTCGTCCGTGCGCGACCAGCCGTAGTCGGCGGTCGGCGGCTCCGGTTCGGGGAACCAGCGGTCGTACGGGCCGTGCCCGCGGTCCCGGCCGCGCCGGCGCCCGCGCTGCCGGCCGCGGCGCCGCTCCGGGTCGTAGCGGACCGCCAGGAAGGCCAGCGCCCCGAGCAGCAGCAGCGGGAACATGGTGTCCCCGTCGCCCATCGAGGCGAAGAAGACGCCGGTGCCGATCACGGTCAGCAGCACCGCGCCGATCGACTGGCCGTCCACCCGGCCGGTGAGCACCCGCTGGAGCTCGGTGCGGCCCGCCCTGTCGCCGCCCCGGCCGTCCGGGACCGGTTCGGTGGGGATGATCAGCCAGGCCAGCCCGTACAGGAACAGGCCGAGGCCGCCGGAGAGGCAGAGCACCACCGTCAGCACCCGGAAGACCACCGGGTCGATGTCCAGGTGCCGACCCAGGCCGCCGCAGACACCGGCCACCACGCGGTGGTGCTCGGTGCGGTTCAGCGGTGGGCGTTCCGGTGCCGGCGGGGCGCCCGGCCCGGTCTCCTGGATGCGGTGGTCTTCGGTCATGTGCACCATCCTGGGGGCTGGCGCGGCCGCGCCCAACCGGTGCGAGCCCTGTCCGTACCCTGACTTGTCCCTGAGAGGGTTGGGGGTCGCACCCTGATGCGCCCGGGCCCGCGTGCGTGGAACCATCGGTGCCGTGGCAGCACCCGGTACCGATCCCCGTCCCCTCGTCCCCGACGCCGCGTCGGCGGCGAGTGCCGACCCGGCCGCGCCCGGCGGCGAGCGCCCGCCGTACCGGCGGCTCTACCGGAGTCCGCAGGGCCGGATGCTCGGCGGCGTCGCGCACGGGCTCGCCGTGCACCTCGGGTTGCCGGTCACCTGGGTCCGGGTCTCCTTCGTGCTGCTCTTCTTCGCCCAGGGGATCGGCGCGCTGCTGTACGCGGCGTTCTGGTTCGTGGTGCCGATCGGCATCGGCGAGCCCGCGCAGCGCGGCGGCGCGCACTGGGTCTACGTCAACGGCGCCTTCGTGCCGTCGGGCTCCTGGCAGGCCTCCGGGGCAGTCGGGGCGGAGCTGAGCAAGCGCCGGCGCGGCTGGATCGGCCGGCTGCGCGAGCTGCTCCAGCACGCGTTTCAGGGCGAGCCGGCCGCGGTCGCGGGCGAACCCGGCGAGGAGCCGGGCGCGGCCCGGTCCGCCGCCGGGCGGCGCCAGGGCGGCCTGGGCCAGCTCGCCGCGCTGGTCATGCTGGTGATCGGTCTGATCGCCCTGCTCAACGCGCTCGGCGTGCAGACCGCCCGCCCGTACACCTGGCCGCTGCTGGCGATCGGGGTCGGGGTCGCGCTGGTCTGGCGGCAGGCCGACGACTCCCGCTGGCAGCGCTGGTTCGGCCTGGAGGAGGGCGAGAAGCGGCGCGGCGCCTACACCCGGGTCGGCGGCGGCGTGCTGCTCGTGGTGGCCGGCACCATCGCCTTCCTCGCCACCCAGGGCAGCGGCTCCACGCTCGGCTCGGTGGTCGAGGCCTCACTGGCGGTGCTGGCCGGCGTCCTGGTGCTGGTGGGCCCGTACGCGCTGCGGATGTGGCAGGACCTCGGCGCCGAGCGGACCGCCCGCATCCGCGCCCAGGAGCGCGCCGAGATCGCGGCGCACGTCCACGACTCGGTGCTGCACACCCTGACCCTGATCCAGCGCCGGGCCGAGGACCCGCGGGAGGTGCTGCGGCTGGCCCGGGCCCAGGAGCGCGAGCTGCGGCTCTGGCTCTACCGCCCGGAGGCGGTCGCCGAGGACGCGCCGGACACCATGGCGGAGAGCCTGCGGGCGGTGGTCGCCGAGGTCGAGGACCGGCACGGCGTCCCGGTCGAGCTGGTCATGGTCGGCGACTGCCCGATGGACGAGCGGATCGTCGCGCAGATGCAGGCCGCGAGGGAGGCGACGGTCAACGCGGCCAAGTACGGTGGCGGAGGACCGGTCCAGGTCTACGCCGAGGTGGAGGGGAGGACGGTGTCGGTGTTCGTTCGCGACCACGGCCCCGGCTTCGACCCCGACACGGTGCCCGAGGACCGGATGGGTGTCCGTGAGTCGATCATCGGCCGGATGAAGCGCAACGGCGGTACCGCACGGGTGCGGCCCGCGCCGGACGGCGGCACCGAGGTCGAGCTGGAGATGGAGAGAACGAATGACTGACGCAGCGCCGATGGGGGGGACCCCGGCCGAGGGCGGGGGAAGGGTCGCGCGGGTCGTGCTGGTCGACGACCACCGGATGTTCCGGACGGGCGTGCGCGCGGAGATCGGACGCACCGAGGTCACCGGCATCGACGTGGTCGGCGAGGCCGACGACGTGGAGTCGGCGGTCCGCGTGGTCGCCGAGACCAGGCCCGACGTGGTGCTGCTCGACGTCCACCTGCCGGGTGGTGGCGGGGTCGAGGTGCTGCGCCGCTCGGCCGGGCTGATGGGCGAGCAGGTGAAGTTCCTGGCGCTGTCCGTCTCCGACGCCGCCGAGGACGTCATCGGGGTGATCCGCGGCGGTGCCCGCGGCTACGTCACCAAGACGATCACCGGGACGGACCTGGTCAACGCGGTCTTCCGGATCGCCGACGGCGACGCGGTGTTCTCGCCGCGGCTGGCCGGCTTCGTGCTGGACGCCTTCGCGGCCACCGACACCCCGCCGGTGGACGAGGACCTCGACCGGCTGACCCAGCGCGAGCGCGAGGTGCTGCGGCTGATCGCGCGCGGTTACGCGTACAAGGAGATCGCGAAGCAGCTGTTCATCTCGGTGAAGACGGTGGAGAGCCACGTCTCGGCCGTGCTGCGCAAGCTCCAGCTGAGCAACCGGCACGAGCTGACCCGCTGGGCCACCGCCCGCCGCCTGGTCTGACGGGCCCCGCGACAACGCCCGCCCGGCCGGATTCCCTCCGGCCGGGCGGGCTTGTCAGTGGGGGGCCATAGACTCGGAGTGCCATGAGTAGCCTCTTTGACGACCTCCCGCTCCCCGGTTTCGAGGCCCCCGCCGCCGGGTCGAAGCAGCAGCCCGCCGCCACCCCGATGGCGCAGGAGCCGCCGCCGTTCGAGGACGACGTCCCCTACGACGTCCCGTACGACGCCTACGAGGAAGCGATCCCGGAGGGGCTCTTCCAGACCGACCACACGGCCGAGGCCGAACGGGACGCCTACTACCGCAACGGCGCCGCCCGGCCGGTGGTGGACCCGGCCCAGCTGCTGGAGGGGATGAACGACCCGCAGCGCGAGGCGGTGCTGCACGCCGGCTCGCCGCTGCTCATCGTGGCCGGCGCCGGCTCCGGCAAGACCCGCGTGCTGACCCACCGGATCGCCCACCTGCTGGGCGCCCGCGGGGTGCAGCCGGGCGAGATCCTGGCGATCACCTTCACCAACAAGGCGGCCGGCGAGATGCGCGAGCGCGTCGAGCAGCTGGTCGGGCCGCGGGCCCGGGCGATGTGGGTGTCCACCTTCCACAGCGCCTGTGTGCGGATCCTGCGCCGGGAGAGCAAGCTGCTCGGCTTCACCTCGTCGTTCTCGATCTACGACTCGGCCGACTCGCAGCGGCTGATGTCCCTGGTCTGCCGGGACCTCGACCTGGACCCGAAGCAGTTCCCGCCGAAGTCCTTCACCTCCAAGGTCAGCAACCTGAAGAACGAGCTGATCGACGAGGAGACGTACGCCGACCAGGCCGCCAACCCGACGGAGAAGAAGCTGGCCGAGGCCTACTTCCTCTACCAGCGGCGGCTGCGCGAGGCCAACGCGCTCGACTTCGACGACATCATCATGACGACGGTGAACCTGCTCCAGGCGTTCCCCGACGTCGCCGAGCACTACCGGCGGCGGTTCCGCCACATCCTGGTCGACGAGTACCAGGACACCAACCACGCCCAGTACATGCTGGTGCGGGAGCTCAGCGGGGGCTCCGCCGCGGCCGCGCCGAAGCGCACCGTGGACGGCGACTTCGTGGACCCGGCGGCCGGGCGCCTGGCCGAGGTGCCGCCGGCCGAGCTGTGCGTGGTCGGTGACGCGGACCAGTCGATCTACGCCTTCCGCGGCGCGACGATCCGCAACATCCTCCAGTTCGAGGAGGACTACCCGAACGCGACCACCATCCTGCTGGAGCAGAACTACCGCTCCACGCAGACCATCCTGAGCGCCGCCAACGCCGTCATCGAGCGGAACACCAGCCGGCGGGAGAAGAAGCTCTGGACGGCCGGCGACCACGGCGAGAAGGTGGTCGGCTACGTCGCGGACGACGAGCACGGCGAGGCCCAGTTCATCGCCGACGAGATCGACCGGCTGACCGACCGGGGCGAGGCCAAGCCCGGCGACGTCGCGATCTTCTACCGGACCAACGCCCAGTCCCGGGTGTTCGAGGAGGTGTTCATCCGGGTCGGCCTGCCGTACAAGGTGGTCGGCGGGGTGCGCTTCTACGAGCGCAAGGAGGTCCGGGACGTCCTGGCCTACCTGCGGGTGCTGTCCAACCCGGAGGACACCGTGCCGCTGCGCCGGATCCTCAACGTGCCCAAGCGCGGGATCGGCGAACGGGCCGAGGCGATGATCGACGCGCTCGCCGGGCGCGAGCGGATCTCCTTCGCGCAGGCGCTGCAGCGGGTCGACGAGGCGTACGGGATGGCCGCCCGGTCGGCGAACGCGGTGAAGAAGTTCAACGCGCTGATGGCCGGGCTGCGGCAGGTCGTGGAGTCGGGTGCCGGGCCGGCCGCGGTGCTGGAGGCGGTGCTGGAGGAGACGGGGTACCTCGCCGAGCTGCAGGCCTCCACGGACCCGCAGGACGAGACCCGGGTGGAGAACCTCCAGGAGCTCGCCTCCGTCGCCCTGGAGTACGAGCAGGATCCGGGCGAGCGGCCCGACGCGGGGGAGGACGGCGCACCGCCGGTCGGCTCGCTGCCCGACTTCCTGGAGCGGGTCGCGCTCGTCGCGGACTCCGACCAGATCCCCGACGACGACGAGGAGGGCCGGGGCGTCATCACGATGATGACCCTGCACACCGCCAAGGGACTGGAGTTCCCGGTGGTCTTCCTGACCGGCATGGAGGACGGCATCTTCCCGCACATGCGGGCGCTCAACCAGGTCAAGGAGCTGGAGGAGGAGCGGCGGCTCGCGTACGTCGGGCTCACCCGGGCGCGGGAGCGGCTCTACCTGACCCGCTCGGTGCTGCGCAGCGCCTGGGGGCAGCCCTCGTACAACCCGGCCTCGCGGTTCCTGGAGGAGATCCCGGACACCCTGGTGGAGTGGAAGCGCACGGGGGGCTCGGCGGTGCCGGCCTCGCGCGGGTACTCCTCCGGGGCCTCCTGGGGCGGGAAGTCCGCCGGTGGCTCCGGTGGCTCCGGGGGCTCCTCCCGGGGCGCGTCGCGGGGTGCGGCGGCGGCCTCGCCGAAGGCGGGCTGGGGACAGTCGGCGCGGCGGGCCGGCGCGGCGGTCGAGCGCGAGGTCGTGGCACTGGCGGTCGGGGACCGCGTCACCCATGACACCTTCGGTCTGGGCACGGTGGTGGCCACCGCCGGTGTGGGTGAGAAGGCCCAGGCCACGGTGGACTTCGGGACGGAGGGGCGCAAGCAGCTGCTGCTGCGGTACGCGCCGGTGGAGAAGCTGTAGGGCTCGGCGCGCGGGCCCGGGTGCGCCGGGCCCGCGCGGTGCCGGCCGCTGTCGGTGCCGACCGCCGACGGTGCCGACCGCCGACGGTGCCGGCTGCCGTCGGGGCCCGGGGCTCAGCGCGGGTCGACGCCCTGGGCGAGGAACCACGGCAGCGGGTCGACGGGTGCGCCGCCGCCGGCCGGGCGGATCTCGAAGTGCAGGTGCGGCCCGGTGCTGTTGCCGCTGCTGCCGACGAAGGCGATGACGTCGCCCGCCTTCACGGTGCCCTTGCGGATCTTGTACGACCGCAGATGGCAGTACCAGGCCTCGGTGCCGTCGGCCGTCTTCAGGACCGACATGTAGCCGTACGACGGGTTCCACTGCGTGCGGATCGTGCCGTCGGTCACCGCCAGGACCTGGGTGCCGCCGTCGACGGGGAAGTCGATGCCGGTGTGCCGGGTGGCCCAGTGCGTGCCGGACGCGCCGAACATCTCGCCGAGGCCCCGCCGGGCGACCGGGAGGGAGACCTTCGGGAGCACCGGCTCGGGGGCCGGGGCGGCGTCCACCGCGGGAGCGTCGGCGGTGTTCGCGGTCTGGGTGCCGGAGAGCGGGCCGCGGGCGGCGCCGCGCGAGGCCTGGTCGGTCCCGCCCGCGGCGAGGACCTGCTGGGCGGCGGCCCGGGCGGGCGCGTCGGCGGGTGCCTCGGCGGCCTGCTCGGGGGCCCGGCCGGCCGCCTGCGCGCGCTGCTCGTCGGCCTCGCCCTGGACGGTCACGGCGGCCGCCCCGGCCACGCCGAGGGCGGCCATCGACGGCAGCGCGACGCGCAGCAGCGCCGTCCGGGTGGCCGCCTTGGCGGCGCCGCGGCGCTGCGCGCGCGACTGCTCGCGGGCGGCGACCCGCAACTCCGCGCGGGTCGGGCGGGCGGCTGCGTCGGGAGCCATCGGGGGCTGCCTCCTCGGTGGGCCTCTGGCACGTCGTCGGGCGAGGGGAAGGACGAGGGGAAGGGCGGGGACAAGGGCGGGCGGAAAGACGAGGGGAAAACAGCCGAGACTGTAGCCGTAACGCCGACATCCGGACAAAAGTCCGGATGTCAAGGGGGGAGTTGGCGGGGTGTGCGCGGATCCGGCGGGGTATACCGACCGGTAGCAAGGCCGGGCCTGTGATTTTCCCCTCCTCTTGAGGGGCGGCACGACCAGCCCGGCCGGGTGACGCTAACCTCCCCTCAGGTTGGTTATTGCTGGTTAACCGCGCCCGTGCCCGACGAGGTCCGGTGGGGTGGTGGACGACGAAGTCCAGGAGGCAGTGATGGGTGTGTCAGGCCCGATCCGTGTGGTGGTCGCCAAGCCCGGGCTCGACGGTCACGACCGCGGTGCCAAGGTCATCGCGCGGGCCCTGCGTGACGCCGGTATGGAGGTCATCTACACCGGCCTGCACCAGACGCCCGAGCAGATCGTCGACACCGCGATCCAGGAGGACGCGGACGGCATCGGCCTGTCGGTCCTCTCCGGGGCGCACATGACGCTCTGCGCGCGGGTGCTGGAGCTGCTGAGGGAGCGCGAGGCGGAGGACATCAAGGTCTTCTGCGGCGGGATCATCCCCGAGGAGGACATCGTCGAGCTCAAGGCGATGGGCGTCGCGGACATCTTCACGCCGGGGACGCCGACCCGGGACGTGGTGGCCTGGGTCGAGGCGAACCTGCGGGTCGCGAGCTGAGGCCTCCGGCGGAGGTTCGCCTCGTCGGGGCCGGGAGCCGCCGCTCAGGCTCCTGAGGACGCCGTGCCGGGCGGGCCGCCCGCCGGGGCGTCGTCGAGTCGTGCGCGGAGCCGGTGCGGGGTGCCCCGTACCGGCTCCGCCGTTTCCGGCGGCGGGCGGTCAGGCGTCGAGCTCGGCGAGCATCGCCTCCCGGAAGCGCAGGGTGCCGGCCAGCCGGGCGAAGGTCTCGGCCCAGGCCCCGGCGGGTACGGACCCGGCCGCCAACTCCTCGACGGCGGCGGCCGTCCCTGGGGAGAGCGCGCGCTCCGTCATGCCCAGTACCCCGCTGTGGCTCCACGGGTAGGCGCCGGAGGCGGCCGCCCGGGCGAGGGCCGCGACGACGGCGGTGGACAGCGGGGGCGTCCACGGCGTCGCGCAGGCGCCGAGCAGCTGGAAGGCCTCACCGAGGCCGTGCACCTCGATGAACGCGGCCGTCCAGGCGGCCCGCTCGGCGGGCGGCAGGACCGCGAGCAGCTTGGCGGGGGCGCCGGTGCTCCGCGGGGCCCGGGGGCCGCGGCCGGTGCGGGCACCCGGGGCGGGGGCCGGCGCCGGGCCCAGCAGCGCTCGCGCCCAGTCGGCGTCCCGCTGGCGGACGGCGGCCCGGGCCCAGGCCTCGCGCAGGTCGTCGGCCCAACTGCTGTTGGTCTCGTCGACGCCGTCGCCCACCCGCAGGCCGAGCAGCCGGCCCGGCGCCAGACCGGTGGACTCCGACCAGAGGGCGAGCGGCGCGGCGGCGATCACCTCGCCGAACCACCAGGCCCGCTCGCCGCGCCCGGTGGGCGACTTGAGCGGTATGCCGTCCCGCTGCATCGCCGCGTCGCACTCGGTGGGCGGGGTGACGAGCAGGTGCGTACCGCGCTCGGAGAGGCGGACGGCGGCGCGGGCGCGCTCGGCCATCCGGTGGGCGAGGGTGGAGCCGGGGAGGGTCGAGAGCAGCTCGGCGGCGGTGGCGCGGACGTTCTTGCTCCGGTCGCCCAGCGCGGCTTCGAGGAAGGGTTCGTCGGCGAGCGAGAGGCCGTCCTGGAGGGCGTCCAGGAAGAGCAGGCGGTCCTCGGCGCGTTCGGTGGGCCAGGTGCTCACCAGCAGGGCGAGGCCGGCGGCGGGGTCGGTGCGGCGCAGCGCGGTGAGGTGGGTGACGCGCTCGGCGAAGAGGCCCTCGTGCCAGAGGTGGTGGTCCAGGGGGGCGGCTGCCGCTCCGGTGGGCCCGGCGGAGGCGTCGGCCGGGTCCGCGGTGGTGCGCAGGACGAACCGCCAGTCGGGGTTGCGGGCGGCGAGCCAGCGGCCCAGCGGGCCGGCCAGCGCCACCGCGTCGGGGCGCAGCTCGGTCCGGCCGCGGGCGGCGTCCAGCAGGGCCGGGACGGCGGTGGCGGGCGGGCGCAGGCCCCGGGCCCGGGCCGTGGCGAGCCACTGCGGGAGAAGTTCGGTGAGGTTGGCGAGGCTGCCGGCGGAGCCGGTGCCCCGGCCGCCGAGCAGCAGGGTCAGCCGGCGGGCGGCGGGGGCGGGCAGTTCGGGCCGGTGGTCCTCGGGGGCCGGGGTGGCGAGCGGCGCGGTGGCGGCCTCGGTGGCGGGGGCCGGACGGGCGCCGGCGCGGCGGCGGACCGTCTCCAGGGCGGCGAGTTCGAGCAGGGCGGTGGCCGGGTCGGTGCGGTCGACGGCGCGCTGGGCGGGGGAGTCGTCGGCGGCGGGGGGTGGCAGCGGGCGGCGGTCGGTGCCGAGGAGGGCGCTGGTCCGGAGGGTCTCCCAGGGGTCGGCCGGGGGCGGGGTGGTGAGCGGCACGCGGGGCTCCTGCGGGTCGGTGGGCGTTGTTCGGAGGTGCTCGGAGGGGCTGCGCGGCCTCCTCGGGGCGTCGCGCGCGGGCGTGCGGGCCGGGCCGCGCGCCCGCCCGGGGGCGGACCGGAGCTACGGGGCGGTCAGGTCGATCGGGCGGTGGTCCGCCCCCCAGGCGGTGACCGGGGCGAAGCCCCGGTGGCCGTGTTCGCCGAAGACGGTGAGGGGGCGGCCGGTGGAGACGGCCGCGAGGCGCCAGAGGGCGGACTCGGGGGTGGCGGCGCGGTGCACCGGGAGCGTGTGCCGGCCGTCGGTGAGGTGCCAGCCGTCGGGGGTGAGGACGGGGACGACGTCGGCCAGGACGGTGGGCCAGGAGTCGAGCCAGGGATCGTCGGCGACCGCGGCGCCGTAGCCGGCGACGGCCTCGGCGGGGGTGAGGCCGGGCGGCGGGGCGGCGGGGCCCGGCCCGGGGGTGCCGTAGCGGGTGCCGAGGGCGGCGCGCAGCGGGCGGACGCCGGGGTGGAAGGCGAGTTCGGCCTCCAGCGGTCGGCCGGTGGGGAGGGCGAGGTCGGGAGCCCGGCCGGGGCGGCCGAAGGCGAGGAGCAGGGCGTGGCGGCCGGTCTTGGCGCCGCGCAGCCACAGGCGGCGGGTGGTGAGGCGCTCGTCGGCGCCGCCCTCCAGCGGCGAGGTGCGGCTGCCGAGGACGTACCAGCGGTCGCGGACGGTGGGGCCGGTCAGCACGTCGGCGGCGTCGGTGGTGTAGCCGACCCGGGCCCGGACGGTGGCGGCGAGCGGGGCGGGCAGCTCGTCGATCCGGGTGGCGGCGGTGGCGAGCAGATGGAGCATGGCGTACTCCTCCAGGAGGTGGGAGTCGGGCGCGGTGTCGAGCGCGCGGACGCGGGTGGCGAGGCCGGGGGCCTGGGCGTCGACCATCCGGGCGGCGACCTCCTCCCAGGGGCCGGTGGCGGAGCGGTCGGCCAGGCCGTGCCGGACGCGGTCGGCCAGCCGCAGCCGCAGTTCGCCGGCGCCGGCGGCCACCCGGGCGTGGCGCTTCTCGGCCCGGCGGCGGGCGGCCGCCGGGTCCGCCGGGGCGGTGGCGCGGCGCTCGGCACGGTCGCGGCGCCCGGCCAGCCAGTCGGACGCCCAGCCGGCCGGTTCGCCGGCCGGGACGGCCTCGGGGGTGCCGCTCCAGAGCAGCAGCAGCCCCAGCGCGTGCTTGCACGGGAACTTCCGGCTCGGGCAGGTGCACGAGTAGGCGGGCCCGGCCAGCTCGACGGCGGCGCGGTACGGCGTCCGGCCGCTGCCCTCGCACTCGCCCCAGAGCGCGGCGCCGTCGGTGCCCGTGGCCGACCAGGGCGCGGGTGAGGAGAGCTTGCCCGCGGCCTTCCGCGAACTCGCGTCGGGTGCCAGCGACAGGATGTGTTCGGTGCTCCAGCGTTCCTCCATGCCCACGACGGTAGGCGGGGGGACTGACAGGCCGGGTGGCCGAACTGAGGTCCGGTCAGGATTGTCAGTGGTCCGGTGCAGGGTTGTTCCCGCAGGCCGGGACGCCGACCTGGCTCCCCCCGATCATCCCGCCGCCTGCCACCGGTGTGTCCGGCGGCCGACCCGAAGGAGCCCCTCCATGACCGACGTTCTGCGCCAGCACGCGGAGGACGCCTTCGCCGCGGAGCTGGCCGCGCTGGCCGCGCGGGACGACCGTCCGCGTCCCGAGCGCTGGAAGCTGTCGCCGTGGGCGGTCGCCACGTACCTGCTCGGTGGCGAGCTGGCGGACGGCACCGTCGTCACCCCGAAGTACGTCGGGCCGCGGCGGATCGTGGAGGTCGCCGTGACGACGCTGGCCACGGACCGGGCGCTGTTGCTGCTCGGCGTGCCGGGCACCGCGAAGACCTGGGTGTCGGAGCATCTCGCGGCCGCGATCAGTGGCGACTCGACCCTGCTGGTGCAGGGCACGGCCGGTACGCCTGAGGAGGCCGTCCGGTACGGGTGGAACTACGCCCGGCTGTTGACGGAGGGCCCGAGCCGGGCGGCGCTGGTGCCGTCGCCGCTGATGCGGGCGATGGCGGACGGGAAGGTGGCCCGGGTCGAGGAGTTGACCCGGATCCCGGCGGACGTGCAGGACAGTCTGATCACCATCCTGTCGGAGAAGACGCTGCCGATACCGGAGTTGGGCGCCGAGACGCAGGCCGTGCGCGGCTTCAACCTGATCGCCACGGCGAACGACCGGGACCGCGGCGTCAACGAGCTGTCGAGCGCGCTGCGTCGGCGGTTCAACACCGTGGTGCTGCCGCTGCCCGGTTCGCTGGACGAGGAGGTGGACATCGTCACCCGGCGGGTCGACCAGCTCGGACACTCCCTGGAGCTGGCCCAACTGCCCGGTGGTGCCGAGGAGATCAGGCGGGTGGTGACCGTCTTCCGCGAGCTGCGGGCCGGTCTCACGGTGGACGGCCGGACGAAGGTCAAGACGCCGAGCGGCACGCTGTCGACGGCCGAGGCGATCTCGGTGGTGACCAACGGCCTCGCCCTGGCCACCCACTTCGGGGACGGCGTGCTGCGGGCCGGGGACGTCACGGCCGGCATCCTCGGCGCCGTCGTCCGGGATCCGGTGGCCGACCAGGTGGTGTGGCGCGAGTACGTCGAGGGCGTGCTGCGCGAGCGGGACGGCTGGAAGGACTTCTACCGTGCCGCCCGCGAGCACACCCGCTGAGGCCGTTGCGGGCCGGGGCACTTCGGAGCCGGCCGGAGTGGACCGGAGCGGTTCGAGGCGGTCCGTGGCAGTTCGAGGTACGAGGAGGGAGGGCGCGATGAGCGCAGAGGTGACGCTGCTGGGCGTACGGCACCACGGCCCCGGCTCGGCCCGCGCGGTGGCCGCCGCGCTGGAGCGGCTGCGGCCGGACGCGGTGCTGGTCGAGGGGCCGCCGGAGGCCGACCCGATCATCGCACTGGCAGCCGAGAAGGACATGGTGCCACCGGTCGCCCTGCTCGCCCACGCGGTGGACGACCCGGCCAGGGCCGCCTTCTGGCCCTTCGCCGCGTTCTCCCCGGAGTGGGTGGCGATCCGGTACGGACTCGACGCCGGCGTACCGGTGCGCTTCATCGACCTCCCGGCCGCCTACAGCCTGGCCGACCGGCCCGGCGGGCCCGACGAGCCGGGTGCGCGGCCCGACGAACGGGCGGGGGACCCGATCGGGCTGCTCGCCGAGGCCGCCGGCTGCGACGACCCGGAGCGCTGGTGGGAGGACGTGATCGAGCACCGCTCGCCCGGCACGGACCCACTGGCCCCGTTCGCCGCGGTCGCCGAGGCGATGGCGGCGCTGCGGGAGGGCGCTCCGGCCGGCGGTCCGGCCCGGCGCGACGACCTGCGGGAGGCGTACATGCGCCGGCAGATCCGGGCCGCCCAGCGGGCCGGGCACCGGCGGATCGCGGTGGTCTGCGGGGCGTTCCACGTACCGGCGCTGGCCTCCCCGCCGACCGTCGCCCAGGACCGGGCGGTGCTGGCGGGCCTGCCGAAGAAGGTGCGCACCGACATCACCTGGGTGCCGTGGACGCACCGCCGGCTCTCCCAGCGGAGCGGCTACGGCGCCGGGATCGTCTCGCCGGGCTGGTACCACCATCTCTTCACCACCGCGGGTGATCCGCTGCCGCGCTGGTTGACCAGGGCCGCCGAGCTGCTGCGGGCCGAGGACCACCCGGTGTCCTCCGCGCACGTGATCGAGGCCGTCCGGCTGGCCCGGACCCTGGCGGTGCTGCGCGGCCGCCCGCTCGCCGGGCTGACCGAGACCCTGGACGCCGTCCGCGCGGTGCTGTGCGACGGCTCGGACGTCGCGCTGGCGCTGGTGCGCGACCGCCTGGTGACCGGCGACGCGCTCGGCGAGGTGCCGGACGGCGCGCCGGCGGTCCCGCTGCAGCGCGACCTGGCCCGGCTGCAGCGCTCGCTCCGGCTGAAGCCGGCGGCGCAGCCGCGGGAGCTGGACCTGGACCTGCGCGAGGAGACCGACGCGGCGCGCTCCCGGCTGCTGCACCGGCTGCGGCTGCTCGGCGTCGACTGGGGGGTGCCGAGCCGCTCCGCCGTCACCTCGACGGGCACCTTCCGGGAGAGCTGGCGGCTGTGCTGGCGGCCCGAGTTCGCCGTCCGGATCGTCGAGGCCGCCCAGTGGGGCACCACCGTCGAGGCCGCGGCGGTCGGCCGGGCGGTCGGCGCGGCGCGGGCCGCGGTGGAGCTCGCCGAGCTGACCGCCCTGGTCGAGACCTGCCTGCTGGCCGGACTGCCCGGGGCGCTGCCCGCCGTGATGCGGGTGCTCGCCGACCGCGCCGCGCTGGACACCGATGTCGCCCATCTCGCGGGCGCCCTGCCCGCGCTGGTCCGCGCACTGCGCTACGGCGACGTGCGCGGCACCGACCGCGGCGCGCTCGACCAGGTCGCGGCGGGTCTCGCCGAGCGGATCTGCGTCGGTCTGCCGTCCGGCTGCACCGGGCTGGACGCGGCCGGCGCGGAGGCGATGCGCGGTCACCTCGACGAGGTGCACGGCGCCGTCGGCCTGCTGGAGCCGGCCGGCGGCCTCGCCGACCGGTGGGCCGCGACCCTGCGGGAGCTCGCCCGCCGCGAACCGGTCGGCGGCCTCGCCACGGGCGTGCCCGGCCTGCTGCGGGGCCGAGCCGTCCGACTGCTGCTGGACGACGACCGGCTCGACTCCCAGGAGGCCGGCCGCCGGATGGGCCTGGTCCTCTCCCCGGCCAACGCCCCGGCGGACGCGGCCGGCTGGATCGAGGGCTTCCTCGCCGGCGGCGGCGCCCTGCTGCTGCACGACCCCCGACTGCTGGGCCTGCTCGACGCATGGCTGACGGGGGTGCCGGCCGAGGCCTTCACCGATGTGCTGCCGCTGCTGCGCCGCACCTTCTCCGCCCTGGAGGCGGGCGTGCGCACCACCGTCGGCGGCCGGGTCGCGGCCGGCCCGCTCGACGCCGAGCCGGCGGCGACGCCGGGCACCGGCCCCGAACTGGACCCGGCCCGCGCCGAGGCGGCGGTCCCCGTGGTCGCCCTGCTCCTCGGCCTGCCCGGCTGCCCGGTCCACCCCGGCGGCCCGGCGCGGATCCCCCGCCAGGCCGAGGGCCGCGACACCTGATCCCCGTAACGGACGTACCGGAAGGAGCACCCGATGGCAGAGCCGACGACGACCGCCACCCCCGCCGCCGACGAGCGGCTGCGCCGCTGGCGCCTGGTGCTCGGCGGTGAGGCGGACGGCACCGGCCACGCGCTGCGCGGCCGGGACGCCGCGATGGACGGCGCGCTCGCGGCGCTGTACCGGGGCGCGCCGCAGGAGGGCCGGGCCGGGCGGTCCGGCCGGCGGGCCGCCGGCCTGGGCGGGTCGGCCCCGCAGGTGGCGCGCTGGCTGGGGGACATCCGCGCGTACTTCCCCACCTCGGTCGTCCAGCTGATGCAGCAGGACGCGATCACCCGGCTCGGCCTGGACCGGCTGCTGCTGGAGCCGGAGATGCTGGCGGCGGTCGAGCCCGACGTCCAGCTGATCGCCACCCTGCTCTCGTTGAAGGACGCGCTGCCCGAGACCACCCGGGAGACCGCCCGCGCGGTGGTCGGTACGGTGGTCGCGGAGCTGGAGCGCCGGCTCGCCGACCGGACCAGGGCGACCCTGGGCGGCGCGCTGGACCGCGGTGCCAAGGTGAACCGCCCGCGCCACCACGACATCGACTGGGACCGCACCGTCCGGGCCAACCTGAAGAACTACCTGCCCGAGTACGGCACCGTCGTCCCGGAGCGGCTGGTCGGCCACGCGCGGGCGCGGCGCGCGGTGCGCAAGGACGTCATCCTCTGCGTCGACCAGTCCGGTTCGATGGCCCCCTCGGTGGTGCACTCGGCGGTGTTCGGCGCGGTGCTGGCCTCGATGAGGACCCTGGACACCCGGCTGGTCGTCTTCGACACCTCGGTGGTCGACCTCACCGAGCAGCTGGACGACCCGGTGGACGTCCTGTTCGCGACGCGGCTCGGCGGTGGCACCGACATCAACCGCGCGCTGGCCTACTGCCAGTCGAAGATCACCCGCCCGTCGGAGACGGTGGTGGTGCTGATCAGCGACCTCTACGAGGGCGGCGTCCGGGACGGGATGCTCCGGCGGGTGGCGGCGATGAAGGCGGCCGGCGTCCAGTTCGTCGCCCTGCTCGCGCTCTCCGACGAAGGAGCGCCCGCGTACGACCACGCCCACGCGGCCGCCCTGGCCGCGCTCGGCGCCCCGGCGTTCGCCTGCACCCCCGACGCCTTCCCCGACGTCATGGCGGCGGCGATCGAGAAACGGCCCATCCCGGTGCCGCGGCCGGGCGGGTAGGGCCGGGTGCGCGGGTTCACCCGGACGAGCGAACCCGGGCCCGGCCGGACCGCTGATCTGCGGGCCTGTCGACCAGGCACGCGGCAGTCGGTCGCGGCCCTCGCTGTGACGGTTCTCACCCAAGCCGGGCCGGTCCCGGGCGAAACACGCCCGTCGTCCGGGGATAACCTGCCAGACGGACGTGACGCGCGTGTTGATTGACGTGTGCGCCCGTGGCTGTGTGGGCCGCAAGGCCGTACCTCTGCGTACCCGCACCGCTTCGACGACCCGCAGCGAAGATCCTGCCGTGGCACGCTCGTAGAGACACAATCCGCGACCACGAACAAGGACAAACACGTGGACCTGTTCGAGTACCAGGCGAGGGACCTCTTCGCCAAGCACGGGGTTCCCGTGCTTGACGGTGATGTCATCGAGACCGCCGCAGACGCTGCCGCCATCGCGGAGCGCTTCGGCGGCCGCGCCGTCGTCAAGGCTCAGGTGAAGGTGGGTGGCCGAGGCAAGGCCGGTGGCGTGAAGCTCGCCGCCGACCCGGCGGACGCCGTCGCCAAGGCCGAGGCGATCCTCGGCATGGACATCAAGGGCCACACCGTGCACAAGGTGATGCTGGCCCAGACCGCGGACATCAAGGAGGAGTACTACGTCTCCTTCCTGCTGGACCGCACCAACCGCACCTTCCTGGCCATGGCCAGCGTGGAGGGCGGTGTGGAGATCGAGGTCGTCGCGGAGGAGAACCCCGAGGCGCTCGCCAAGATCCCGGTCGACGCCAACGAGGGTTGCACCCCGGAGAAGGCCGCCGAGATCGTCGCCGCCGCGAAGTTCCCGGCGGAGATCGCCGACCAGGTCGCCGATGTCCTGCAGAAGCTCTGGGTCGTCTTCATCAAGGAGGACGCCCTCCTCGTCGAGGTCAACCCGCTGATCAAGTCCGGTGACGGCAAGATCATCGCGCTCGACGGCAAGGTCTCCCTGGACGAGAACGCCGAGTTCCGCCAGCCCGAGCACGAGGCGCTTGAGGACAAGGCCGCCGCCAACCCGCTGGAGGCGGCGGCGAAGGCCAAGGGCCTGAACTACGTCAAGCTCGACGGCCAGGTCGGCATCATCGGCAACGGCGCGGGCCTCGTCATGAGCACCCTCGACGTGGTCGCCTACGCGGGCGAGAACCACGGCGGCGTCAAGCCCGCCAACTTCCTCGACATCGGTGGCGGCGCCTCGGCCGAGGTCATGGCGAACGGCCTGGAGATCATCCTGGGCGACCCCGACGTCAAGTCGGTCTTCGTCAACGTCTTCGGTGGCATCACCGCGTGCGACGCCGTCGCGAACGGCATCGTGCAGGCCCTGGCTCTGCTGGAGTCCAAGGGCGAGAACGTCTCCAAGCCGCTGGTCGTCCGTCTGGACGGCAACAACGCGGAGCTGGGTCGCAAGATCCTCGACGACGCCAACCACCCGCTGGTGCAGCGCGTCGACACCATGGACGGCGCCGCCGACCGTGCCGCCGAGCTGGCCAACAAGTAAGGAAGGGGACTTAACACCATGGCTATCTTCCTTACCAAGGACAGCAAGGTCATCGTCCAGGGCATGACCGGCTCCGAGGGCATGAAGCACACCCGCCGCATGCTCGCCTCGGGCACCCAGATCGTCGGTGGCGTGAACCCGCGCAAGGCCGGCACCACGGTGGACGTCGACGGCACCGAGGTGCCCGTCTTCGGCTCCGTCGCCGAGGCCATCGAGAAGACCGGTGCCGACGTCACCGTCATCTTCGTGCCGCCGAAGTTCACCAAGGACGCCGTCGTCGAGGCCATCGACGCCGAGATCGGCCTCGCGGTCGTCATCACCGAGGGTGTCCCGGTCCACGACTCGGCCGCCTTCTGGGCGTACGCCGGTTCGAAGGGCAACAAGACCCGGATCATCGGCCCGAACTGCCCGGGCCTGATCAGCCCCGGACAGTCCAACGCCGGCATCATCCCGGCCGACATCACCCAGGCCGGCAAGATCGGCCTGGTGTCGAAGTCCGGCACCCTGACCTACCAGCTCATGTACGAGCTGCGCGACATCGGCTTCTCCTCGGCCGTGGGCATCGGTGGCGACCCCGTCATCGGCACCACCCACATCGACGCCCTCAAGGCGTTCCAGGAGGACCCGGAGACCGACATCATCGTGATGATCGGTGAGATCGGCGGCGACGCCGAGGAGCGTGCGGCGGCCTACATCGCCGAGCACGTCACCAAGCCGGTCGTCGGCTACGTCGCGGGCTTCACCGCCCCCGAGGGCAAGACCATGGGCCACGCCGGCGCCATCGTCTCCGGCTCCTCGGGCACCGCGCAGGCGAAGAAGGAGGCCCTGGAGGCCGCCGGTGTCAAGGTCGGCAAGACGCCGTCCGAGACCGCCCGCCTGGCGCGTGAGCTGATCAACGGCTGACGCTCCCCGCGTGTCGAGCGCCCCCGTCCGGACCTCCGGGCGGGGGCGCTCGCCGTTCCCCGGGAGCCGCCCCGGCTAGTGGTCCGCCGGGCAGGGGTGGAGTGCCCAGCGGGTGCAGGCCGACGGTCCCACCGCCGGGCCGGGCGGGGGCAGGGCCGCCGGGGCGCGGCCGGCGGCCGGCAGCTCCCAGCGGGGGGCCCGGGGCGGCGGCGGGTCCGTCACGACCGGTTCCACGCCCGGGGTCGGACTGCACCAGAGGCTGCGGATGCCGGTCAGCGGTCCGTCGGGGGCGAGGGGGACGGCGGAGCCGTTCACCGCGCCGCAGACCGACTGTTCCACCGCCTCGGGGGGCCGGCGGAACAGCGACCCGGGGCCGTTGCCGGCCAGGGTCGCCGCCGCCGCGCCGCCGACCGCCAGCGTGATCAGTACCGCCGCCCCGGTCCGGGTGGCGTTGGCCAGGCCGTGCCGGGCGCGCAGCAGCGGGACCGGTGGCCGGTGCGTCTGCGGGCAGCCGCGGACGGCGGCCCGGTGCAGCAGCCCGGCGAGCCGGTCGGCGAAGCCCGCCTCGGCCGGGTCGGACCCGACCAGCTCCGGTACCCACTGCGCCAGCGCCGCCCGGCCCGCCCAGACCCGGCCCTCGGCGGCCGCCACGGTCGACTCCACCTCGACGGCCACGGCGGCGGCGGGCAGACCCAGGCCGTCGTGCAGCACCAGGGCCCGGCGCTGGGGGCGGGAGAGCCGCTTGAGCGCTTTGAGCAGCGCGCGGTCGCGGTCGGTGAGCCGGTCGTGGTCCGGCAGCACGGCCTGCGACTCGTCGGCGGGGCGGACCTTGATCCGCCGGTGCGGCAGCCGCCAGACGTGCGCCCGGCGCGGACCGCCCCGGTGCCAGGGCGAGAGCGCCGCCTCGCAGGCCCGGGCCCGTACCCACCCCTCCGGATCGGCCCCGGCCGCCACCTCGTCCCAGCGTCGCCGGGCCTCGCCGAAGGCCAGCCGTACGCAGTGCACGGCGCGGTGCTTGCAGGAGGTGAGCAGGAACACCTGTTGGACCAGCCGGGTGTGGGCGGCCTCGTACAGCTCCTCGAAGGAGCGGACGGGCGCGGGCGGCGTGGCCGCGGCGGGGACGGTGGCCGCCGGGCCGGCGGGTGCGGGCCGGGCGGTGCCCGCCGTGCCCCCGCCGGTGGCGGCGGGCTCGCGGCCGTTCGGCCGGGCCGTGCCCCCGGCGGCCGGGGCGCGGCCGGTGGTGGCGCCGCCCTCGGTCCGGGAGCGCTCGGTGGGCGTGGCGGCCGGCCCGGCCGCAGCGGTGGTGTCGGCCGCGGTGGTGTCGGTCACCGTGGTGTCCGGCCGGACGGCGGCCTTCGTGGTGGCGGGCCGCGGCGGTTCGTCGTCCCCGGCGCGCGCTGTCCCGGGGGAGACGGCGGGGGCCGGGGTGTCCGGGGCGGCCGGCCGGGCCTTGCCGCGCCCGCGCCGGTCCCGTCCGGCCGGCTGCCCTGCCGGGGTGTCACTCCGGGGGCCGTCCGGCGGGCCTGCGGTGCTCGTGGACGGGCTCCGAACCGTGGACGGGCGCTGACCCCTCGAAGGGCTCCGACCCGTGGGTCCGCTCCGACCCCTGGAGGTGTCCTGCTGCGTGGCCGCGCTCTGAGCGGGGCTCAGCAGGGCGGCGAAGGCGGCGATCTCGGCGTGGGTGCGCGTGCCGAGCTTGCGCATGGCCCGGTGCTGGTAGCTGCGCGCGGTGGCCGGGGTGACACCGAGCGCGGCCGCCGCCTGGGCGAGGTCCCGGCCGGCCGCGAGCTGGGCCAGGGCCTGGGCTTCACGCGGCGTCAGCTGTCGCAGCAGCCGGAGCGCCTCGTCCTGGCGTCCGCCGGATTCGGCGGCCGGTCCACCGCCGGACCCGCCGCCCGGTCCGTCACCGGACCCGCCGGTCGCCGGGCCGGTCTCGGTGGCGCGCGCCGCCGCGGCGGTGGTGGGAGCCTTCGCGCCCTTCCCGGCCTTCGGGCCCCGGCCGCGTCCGGCCCGGCCCTTTCCGGGTCGGCCCTGCGGTGCGGGCGGGTCGGCGGAGGCGGTGGGCCGGGCGGTGGAGTGGGCGGCGGGGTGGGCGGCGGGGGCGCCGGGTGGGCGCTCGGCGGTCGGCGGCGTGGTCATCAGACGCTCCGGGCCGGAGTGGGGGCGACGGCATGAGGGCAGGGTCTGAAAATGCGCATAAGCCAATAATCTGGGACACGACGGTGGTTTGCCTCTTCACGGAGCATGGCGAGTCGCCTTGGCACCATGAGGCGCATGACGCAGCTGATGGGCCGTCCGATCCTGGAAGTGCCGGGCGAACTGGGGGCCAGGCCCGTCCTGGCCGATGTGCTCACCGGGGTGCGGACGGCGCTGCTCGGCCTGGCGGTGGTCGCGGTGCCGGTGCTCGGACTCTGGGTGGTGACCCCGTACGCGGACGACGGCGCGGCCGGCGCCGTTCGGCTGGCCGGGGTGCTCTGGCTGGTCGGGCACGGTGCGCCGGTGCTCCGCGGCGCGCTGGACGCCCCGTTGACCGTGACTCCGCTGCTGCTCGGCCTGCTGGTGGTGGCCCAGCTGTACCGCGCGGGTGCCCGGGCGTCGGCCCGGCGTCGGCTGCGACCCTGGTGGAGCGGCCCGTTGGCGGTGTGGTGCGGCTACTGCGCGGTCGCCGTGGTGGTGGTCGCGCAGTGCTCGGGCGCCGGCTGGCTCCGGGCCCGGGTGCTGCCGGACGTCCTGGTGGTGGCGCTGCTGGCGGGCGCCGCGACGGCCTTCGGCGCCCGGACGGCCCACCGGGCACCGGAGCGTGACGGGGCGGCCGGTGGCTTCGGGCCGACGCCCCGGCCGACGTCGCCGTCCTGGCAGGCGCTCCGGCAGCGGGTGCTGGACCGGCTGCTGGACCGGCTGCCCGACTGGGCCCGTTTCGACGGGGGAGCGGCGGTGGTCCGGACGGCGGTGCCGGCGGCCGGAGCGGGGCTGCTGGCGGCGGGCGCGGTGGTGGTCGCGGTGGCGGCGGTGCTGGACGCGGTGACCGGTGGCGGCCGCGGTGCGGCGGCGCTCGCGCAGGGCCCGGCCGCGGTGGCCGGACTCCTGCTGCTCAGCGTGGCGCTGCTGCCGAACGCGGTGCTCTGGGGCGCCGCCTACGCGCTGGGCCCCGGGTTCGCGGCCGGGACGGGGACGGTGGTGGCGCCGACCGGCACGGTGCTGGGGCCGGTGCCGGAGTTTCCGCTGTTCGCCCTGTTGGCGGAGCCCGGGGCGGGCGGGTGGCGGCTGCTGGTCTGTCTGCTGCCGGCGCTGGCCGGGGTGGTCCCGGCCCTGCTGCTGGGTCGGGCGGCGGCGAACGGAGCCCGGCGGCAGGGCCGGGCGGACCGCTCCCCGGACCGGCGCCCGCCCTACCTCGACGAGTGGGACGACCTCGACGAGCCGGACGGCCTGGACCGGTCGGAGGCCTCGGCGCCCGCGGCCGGGTGGCACCCGGCGGGGACGACCGTCGCCGTGCTGACGGTGGCCCTGCTGACCGGTGCGGCCGCCGCGGTGCTCGGCTGGCTCTCCGGCGGGGCCCTGGCCGGCGGCCGGCTGGCGGAGCTGGGCCCGGTGCCGTGGCGGACGGGTCTTGCGGCGGCGGGTTGGATCGCCGCGGTGGCCGTCCCGGGCGCCCTGCTGACGCGGGCCCGGCTGCTGGGCGCCGGAGCGGGCGGTGCCTTCGCCGCGCGGGACGCCCTCGGAACGGGAGCGGGCGGTGGCGGGCCCGTCGGCCTCGCCCGCCGGGGCGCGCTGCTGCTGCGTGCCGGCGCGTACGCGGTGGTGCTGCGGCTGGGCCGGTCGGCCGACCGCGCGGCGGGCGCGGACCCCGTGGACGGCCCGGGCGGGGCGGTCTGACCGGCTCCGCCGCCCCGCTACCCGCTCACTCGCTCTTCGTGGTGATGTCCACGTACCACTTCGGCGCGAGCCGCTCGCAGTTGTCCGCGCCGGTCGAGGTGAGCGAGTCCCGCACGCAGGTCACGTACTCGTTGTAGTGGAGGCTGAGGCCGATCAATGAGGAGACGAAGACCACCGTCATCGCGCCGGTGAGCACCCCGGCGAGGGCCGCCGGGGTCAGTGGGTTCGGGGTGGGGTTCTCCCCGGCGGCGGTCGCCGACGGGCCGCTGCCGGTGCTGTCGGCGGCGGGCTTGGCGGCAGCCGGCTTGGGGGCCCGCATCGCGGTGACGCCCCAGACGATGGCCAGCGCGCCGACGAACAGCGCCACGTAGTACAGCGAGGCGAACGCGCACACCAGCGCGCCCATGCCGGCCAGGGCGGCGTTGCGCGCCTTGCGCTGCGCCGGGTCGGTCGGGTCGAGCTTGGGCGGTTGCGGGGCCGGCGGCCGGGGGTGCCGGCCGCCGCCCTGGTAGCCGGGGCTCCACGGGTGCGGCGGCGGGACCTGCGGGCGTTCGTCCGGGCCCCCTTCGCCGTCGGGAGCGTCGGAACCCTCGGTGGGGCCGGGGTTGCGCGGCTGCCACGGCTGGTCCGGGGCATCCGCCGGCGGCGGCGCGAAGGGATTGCGCTCGCCGGTGTTGTCACCGCTGCTCATGGTTCAGCCATTCCTTCTCGGTCGGTGGGGCGGACGCCCGCGCCACCCTATGATCCCGCAGCCGCCAGTGGGGCCTTCGGCGGCCCGCTTTCGGGGTGGGTCGTGCCGCCCCGGCGAACGCGCGACGGGGCGGCCGCCCCGGCCGCTCGCCCCGGTACCACCCCCGCCGTCGGCCGTCCGCGGCCCCGCTCCGCCCTGCCCGCGGGCGGACAGCGGGCGTCCGGCGGGTGAACGGCACCCCGATGGAGATCCCCGTCTCAACTACGCGCGTAGCGCCGTCAGGGCGTTTCAGGGGCCGTCCGACCAGCCGTTATCGTGGTGACGGTCAGCAGCTCAGATAGGTTCCCCGGGGCCCGCGTCGCGGCGGGTTCTTCGGTGTCCCCCCTCGCTCGACCTGCCGTTCGTAGTGGCCCCACCGCCGGTGGATGTACCAGCGGGCGGCGCCCGACCTACGGAGATTCGCGCAGTGGCCGCCGCCCCCGCCCAGCTCTTCCCGCCCCGCACGCCCGGCCCGGCCCGCCTGGTGGTGCTGGTCTCCGGCTCCGGCACCAATCTGCAGGCGCTGATCGACGCGGCGGCCGACCCGGCCTTCGGCGCCGAGATCGTCGCCGTCGGCGCCGACCGTGACGGCATCGCCGGCCTGGAGCGCGCCGAGCGCGCCGGGCTGCCGGTCTTCGTGCACCGGCTGAAGGACTTCGCCGACCGTGCCGACTGGGACCGCGCGCTGACCGCCTCCGTCGCGGCCCACGAGCCGGACCTCGTGGTCACGGCCGGTTTCATGAAGATCCTCGGCTCCGGGTTCGTCACCGCCTTCGCCGGGCGGACCATCAACACCCACCCCGCACTGCTGCCCTCCTTCCCCGGCGCCCACGGCGTCACCGACGCGCTCGCGTACGGGGTCAAGGTCACCGGCTGCACCGTCCACCTGGTCGACGCCGGTGTGGACACCGGGCCGATCATCGCGCAGGGCGTCGTCGAGGTCACCGACGCCGACCACGCCGATGGCGGCGAAGCGCTGCACGAGCGCATCAAGACTGTCGAGCGAAAGCTGCTCGTCGACATCGTGGGCCGGCTGGCCCGCGAGGGTCACCGCATCGAGGACCGAAAGGTATGGATCCCGGCATGAGCGCCGCCCCCACCACGCCCGTTGTCTCCGAGAACGTCCGTCCGATCCGCCGCGCGCTGATCAGCGTGTACGACAAGACCGGTCTGGAGGAGCTGGCCCAGGGCCTGCACGCCGCCGGGGTCGTCATCGTCTCCACCGGCTCCACCGCCGGCCGGATCGCCGCCGCGGGCGTCCCGGTGACCGAGGTCTCCGAGCTGACCGGCTTCCCCGAGTGCCTCGACGGGCGCGTGAAGACGCTGCACCCGCGCGTGCACGCCGGCGTCCTCGCCGACCTGCGCCTGGAGTCGCACCGCGCGCAGCTGGCCGAGCTGGGCGTCGAGCCCTTCGAGCTGGTCGTGGTGAACCTCTACCCGTTCAAGGCCACCGTCGCCTCCGGCGCCACCCCGGACGAGTGCGTCGAGCAGATCGACATCGGCGGCCCGAGCATGGTCCGCGCCGCCGCCAAGAACCACCCGTCGGTCGCCGTCGTGGTCGACCCGGCCCGCTACGGCGACGTGCTGAAGGCCGTCCAGGAGGGCGGCTTCGACCTGGCCACCCGCAAGCGCCTGGCCGGCGCCGCGTTCGCGCACACCGCCGCGTACGACGTCGCGGTGGCCTCCTGGTTCGAGGCCGGCTACGCGGCGGGCGACGTCGAGGGCTTCCCGGAGTTCCTGGGCGCCACCTACGAGCGCCAGAACGTGCTGCGCTACGGCGAGAACCCGCACCAGGGCGCCGCGCTGTACAGCGACGGCACCGGCGGTCTGGCCGGCGCCGAGCAGCTGCACGGCAAGGAGATGTCGTACAACAACTACGTCGACACCGATGCCGCCCGCCGTGCCGCGTACGACCACGCCGAGCCGGCCGTCGCCATCATCAAGCACGCCAACCCGTGCGGCATCGCGACCGGCGCGGACGTCGCCGAGGCGCACCGCAAGGCGCACGAGTGCGACCCGGTCTCCGCGTACGGCGGCGTGATCGCGGTCAACCGCCCGGTCACCGTCGCGCTGGCCGAGCAGATCGCCCCGATCTTCACCGAGGTCGTCGTCGCCCCCGGCTACGAGGACGGCGCCGTCGAGGTGCTCGCCCGCAAGAAGAACCTGCGGGTGCTGGTGGCCCCCGAGGCGCCGGCCAACCGCCAGGAGGTGCGCCCGATCTCCGGTGGCGTGCTGCTCCAGGACGCCGACCGGATCCACGCCGCGGGCGACGACCCGGCGAGCTGGACGCTGGCCACCGGCGAGGCGCTGTCCGAGGCCGAGCTGGCCGAGCTGGCCTTCGCCTGGCGGGCCTGCCGGGCCGTCAAGTCCAACGCGATCCTGCTGGCCAAGGGCGGTGCCTCGGTGGGCGTCGGCATGGGCCAGGTCAACCGGGTCGACTCGGCGAAGCTCGCGGTGGAGCGGGCCGGCGAGCGGGCCCGCGGTTCGTACGCGGCCTCCGACGCCTTCTTCCCCTTCGCGGACGGCCTGCAGATCCTGCTGGACGGCGGCGTCAAGGCCGTGGTGCAGCCGGGTGGTTCGATCCGGGACGAGGAGGTCGTCGCCGCCGCCGCCGCGGCCGGCGTGACCATGTACTTCACCGGTACCCGCCACTTCTTCCACTGACCCGGGAGCCGGTGGCGACACCGGCGGGGTGACGACGTGACAGAGCGGCCCGGCCCCCGGGGAGGGGGCCGGGCCGCTCTGTCGTGCGTCCGGTGCGCGTTACTTCTTGATCACCAGGGTGCCGGCGGCACGGTCGTGCCAGCCCTGCAGCTTCCCGGAGTTGTCGAAGAACGGGGACAGGTAGACCAGCGCCGCGCCGATGTAGCAGAGGAAGGCGCCGACGATCGGGATGATGAAGCGGATGAAGCCGCCGCCCAGGCCGGGGACCTGGCCGTTGCTCTCCTTGACGACGCGCAGGCCCAGGGCCAGCTTGCCGAGGGTGGCGCCCGCGAAGGAGACCATCAGCCACTCGTAGAGCAGGTTGAACACCGACAGCACGCCGACCATGACCATCATGGTGACGAAGAAGCCGGCGGCGGCGTCGTTGTTGGCGTTCAGGCAGTCGTAGTACGCCGAGTTGGAGCCGCCGTAGGTGTACTTGGCGCTGCAGTCCTGGCTGTCCTTGGCGATCCCGAGCGCGCTGGCCAGACCGAGCGCCATCACCAGCGCGACGACCGCGCCGATCGCGAGGCCGTCGATCAGCCGGGCCAGGAACCGCTGCCCCATGGTGGCGATCTTCACCGTGCCCAGCTGGGCGATGTTGATGTAGCCGTTGTTGGCCTGGATGGTGCCCGGCATCGGCGCGTACCCGTAGGCCGGCTGCTGCGGCACGCCGTACTGCGGGGCCTGCGGCGGCTGCTGCGGGTAGCCGTACCCGGCGGCCGGCGGGGCCTGCTGCGGGTAGCCGTACCCCTGCGGCGGGGGCTGCTGGCCGTACGGGTTGTTCGGATCGGGCGGGTAACTCATCGATGCCTCCGGGCAGGATGTGGGGACGTGGGACAGGGCAGCGCAGGGCCCGGAACGCACCGGCGGGCCGACCTTGCCGGGCGGACGGGACGATAGCGGAGCGCGGTGACAACGGGGGCGCGAACGGTCCGGCGCCCGCCGGTACGGCTCAGGAACGTGGGTGGCGCCGGCGCGGCGCGAACGGGAGCATCGACGGCTGCGGTCCTGGCAGCACGCGGCCGTGGCGGTCGGGCGGCACGGTGTGGTGTGGTCGGCTCACTCTGTTCTTCCCCCGGGTACGCCCCGCCGGTGTGTCCGTCGGCCCGTCACCGGGCCGGAGGCGGCAGGGAATGCCCGCTTATCGTCAACCGGACGGCCCGGCGCTGTCCAGCCGCGCCCGCGTGGCGGACCGGACTGTGGCGCAACCGCAACGTGCTCCGAACGCTTTCGAACCGCCGGGGCCCCGGGGGGCGAACCGTCGGGGGGCCCGGGGGCGGGCGCCACCGGGGCTGGCGCGGTCCGCCTCCCGGATCCGGGAGAATGGGGTCATGACTGCGCAGATTCTCGATGGCAAGGCCACCGCCGCCGCGATCAAGTCCGAACTCGCCGCCCGCGTGGCGGCCCTTCGCGCCAAGGGCGTCACGCCCGGTCTCGGCACTGTCCTGGTCGGTGACGACCCCGGCAGCCGCTGGTACGTCAACGGCAAGCACAAGGACTGCGCCGAGGTGGGCATCGCCTCGATCCAGCGCGAGCTGCCCGCCACCGCCACCCAGGAGGACGTCGAGAACGTCGTCCGCGAGCTCAACGCCGACCCGGCCTGCACCGGCTACATCGTCCAGCTCCCGCTGCCCAAGGGCCTGGACCAGAACCCCGTGCTGGAGCTGATGGACCCGGACAAGGACGCCGACGGCCTGCACCCCACCTCGCTCGGCCGCCTCGCGCTGGGCATCGAGGGTCCGCTGCCCTGCACCCCGCTCGGCATCGTCGAGCTGCTGCGCCGCCACGGCGTGGGGATCAACGGCGCCGAGGTCGTCGTGATCGGCCGCGGCGTCACCGTCGGCCGCTCGATCGGCCTGCTGCTCACCCGGCGCAGCGAGAACGCCACCGTCACCCTCTGCCACACCGGTACCCGGGACCTCGCCTACCACCTGCGCAAGGCCGACATCGTGGTGGCGGCCGCCGGTGTTCCGCACCTGGTCAAGCCGGAGGACGTCAAGCCCGGCGCGGCCGTGCTGGACGTCGGCGTCAGCCGCAGCGAGGGCAAGATCGTCGGCGATGTCCACCCGGGCGTGGCCGAGGTGGCCGGCTGGATCTCCCCGAACCCGGGCGGCGTCGGCCCGATGACCCGCGCCATGCTGCTGAACAACATCGTCGTGGCGGCCGAGCGCCGCGCCGGCATCTGACACCAGCGATCCGACACCGGAGGGACGGCGGGCTATGAACGGGCGGACCGAGCGAACGCCGGGGAGCTGCGCGTTTCGCGACGCGGCGGCCGAACGCGGCGAGGTGGGCGCATGAGCGAGCCACGGCCGGTGCGCTCCCGGCGCAGGCCGGTGAAGACCACCGGGACGCTGCCCCCCGAGGGTTCGGCGGCGGCGCTGGGACGTGAGCACGCCCTGCCGGTGCGCCAGTGGCCGATAACCGTCGTGCTGCTGATGGTCGGCGCGGGGCTGGCCGTCACCTGGTTCGCCGACTTCAAGGACGGCTTCAAGTACGGGCTGCTGATCCTCGGCGGCGGCGTCCTGCTCGGCGCGCTGCTGCGGCTGGTCCTGCCCGAGGTCGGCATGCTGGCGGTGCGCAGCCGGTTCACCGACGTGATCGTGCTGACCTTCCTCGGTCTCTCGATCGTGCTGCTGACCCTGATGGCCCAGCCCAACCCCTGGTTGGAGATCCCGCTGCTGGACAACATCGGGCAGTTGATCGGGCGTCCCAAGCACTGACCGGCCGGGCACGACCGCCCGAACCGTCCCGACGACCCCCGCCCGCACCGGGCGGGGGTCGTCATCGTCTGTGACCAATCAGCCACCACCGCACCCGCGGCGTACGCTTCGCTTTGCGATAACCTGACGCCGGTCTCTCGATGTCGAGAGATCATCCTCGGCTCCAGTGCGCCGGTGTGCCTGGGGCGCCTGGCGATTTGCTGGAGAAGGTAGAAATGACCCGCACCCCCGTCAACGTCACCATCACCGGAGCGGCCGGCCAGATCGGCTACGCGCTGCTCTTCCGCATCGCCTCGGGCCACCTGCTCGGCGCCGACGTGCCGGTGAACCTGCGCCTCCTGGAGATCCCGCAGGGTCTGAAGGCCGCCGAGGGCACCGCGATGGAGCTTGTCGACTGCGCCTTCCCGCTGCTGCGCGACATCAAGATCACCGCCAGCGCCGACGAGGCCTTCGACGGTGCCAACGTGGCCCTGCTGGTCGGCGCCCGTCCGCGCACCGCGGGCATGGAGCGCGGCGACCTGCTGCAGGCCAACGGTGGCATCTTCGGCCCGCAGGGCAAGGCCATCAACGACCACGCCGCGGACGACATCAAGGTCCTGGTCGTCGGCAACCCGGCCAACACCAACGCCCTGATCGCCCAGCGCAACGCCCCGGACGTACCGGCCTCGCGCTTCACCGCGATGACCCGCCTGGACCACAACCGCGCGCTCGGCCAGCTGGCCGTCAAGACCGGTGCCGCCGTGTCGGAGATCAAGAAGGTCACCATCTGGGGCAACCACTCGGCCACCCAGTACCCGGACATCTTCCAGGCCGAGATCGCCGGCAAGCCGGCCTTCGAGGCCGTCGGTGCCGACCAGGCCTGGCTGGAGGGCGACTTCATCCCGACCGTCGCCAAGCGCGGCGCGGCCATCATCGAGGCCCGCGGCGCCTCCTCGGCCGCCTCGGCCGCCAACGCCGCCATCGACCACGTGCACACCTGGGTCAACGGCACCGCCGAGGGCGACTGGACCTCGATGGGTGTCGTCTCCGACGGCTCCTACGGGGTCCCGGCCGGCCTGATCTCCTCCTTCCCGGTCACCACCAAGGACGGCGCGTTCGAGATCGTCCAGGGTCTGGAGATCTCCGACTTCTCCCGCGGCCGCATCGACGCCTCGGTCCAGGAGCTGGTCGAGGAGCGCGACGCCGTCGCGGAGCTCGGCCTCATCTGAGCCATCCGGGCCCGGCGTCCGGGCCCGACCCCGGCAGGACCTCCGACGGCCCGCCGCCTCCTTCACCGGAGACGGCGGGCCGTCGCCCTACACTGACCCGCTGTGAACGAAACCCTGGAGGACGCGGCTCTCGTCCTCGTCTTCATCATGCTGGGTGGCCTGTTCAACGTCGCCGAGATCTCGCTGATCTCGCTGCGCGAGGGCCAGATCAGGTCGCTGGAGGCGCGCGGGACCCGGCGCGCGGCCCGGGCCGCGCACCTGGCGGCCGACCCGAACCGCTTCCTGGCCGCCGTGCAGGTCGGGGTGACCTGCATGGGCTTCCTCTCCGCCGCCTTCGGCGCGGACACCCTGGCCGGCAAGGTGGCACCGCTGTTCGTCCGGGCCGGGCTCTCCGAGGGCCTCGCCGACGCGCTCGCCCTGGTCGGCCTCACCCTGGTGATCAGTTACGCCTCGCTGGTGCTCGGTGAGCTCACCCCCAAGCGGATCGGCCTGCAGCGCGCGGACTCCATCGCCGTCCTGGCCGCCCCGGTGGTGGACGTGATGTCGGTGGCACTGCGCCCGGCGATCTGGCTGCTCGGTCACTCCACCAACCTGATGGTCCGCCTGCTCGGCGGCGACCCGGCGGCCGGCCGCGGCTCGATGAGCTCCGAGGAGCTCCGCGGCCTGGTCGCCACCAACACCGAACTCGGCAGCGACGAAAGGGCGTTGATCGCCGATGTGTTCGCCGCGGGGGAGCGTCAGCTGCGCGAGGTGATGGTCCCGCGCACCGAGGTGACCTTCCTGGACGCCGAACGCCCGCTCGCCGAGGTCCGCGAGCAGGCGGACTCCTCGCCGCACTCGCGCTACCCGGTGGTCGAGGGCAGCTACGACGCGGTCACCGGGTTCGTCCACGTCCGCGACCTGTACGGCGCCCGCGGCGAGCAGGCGGTGAAGGTGCGCGACCTGGCCCGCCCGATCAAGCTGCTGCCCGGTACCAAGCGGGTGCTGGCCGCGATGGGCGAGATGCGCCGCGAGGGCCACCACCTGGCCATCGTGGTGGACGAGTACGGCGGCACCGCCGGCATCGTCACCCTGGAGGACCTGGTCGAGGAGGTGATCGGCGAGATCCGCGACGAGTACGACTCCCAGGAGCCGAGCACCACCCGCCGACTGGCCGGCGGGGCCATGGAGCTGGACGGCCTGCTGAACCTCGGCGACTTCACCGAGGAGACCGGCGTCACACTGCCCGAGGGCCCCTACGAGACGGTGGCGGGCTGTCTGGTGGCGGCGCTCGGCCGGCTGCCCGTCGACGGTGACCAGGTCCGGATCCCGATCGGGGCCGAGGAGGTCCGGCTGACGGTGACGAAGCTGGAGGGCCGCCGGATCGCCCGGGTCGGGGTGAGTGCGGTCACACTGTCGGAACCTCCAGGGGCAGAGGTTTCCTGACCGGTCGGTGGAACTGGAACAATGGCCCGCATGGTCAACGCAGCGGTCACTGGTCCGGTCAAGGACCGTCCCCGGGTGCTCTCCGGCATCCAGCCCACCTCCGGCTCGTTCCACCTGGGCAACTACCTCGGTGCGGTCCGTCAGTGGGTCGATCTCCAGGAGGCCAACGACGCCTTCTACATGGTGGTCGACCTGCACGCGATCACCGTGGAGCAGGATCCGGCGACGCTGCGCCAGAACACCCGGATCTCCGCCGCCCAGCTGCTCGGCGCGGGCCTGGACCCGGAGCGCTGCACCCTGTTCATCCAGTCCCACGTGCCCGAGCACGCGCAGCTCGGCTGGGTGATGAACTGCCTGACCGGCTTCGGCGAGGCCGCCCGGATGACCCAGTTCAAGGACAAGTCCGCCAAGCAGGGCAGCGACCGCACCTCGGTCGGCCTGTTCACCTACCCGGTCCTGCAGATCGCCGACATCCTGCTCTACCAGGCGGACGCGGTGCCGGTCGGCGAGGACCAGCGCCAGCACCTGGAGCTCACCCGGGACCTCGCGGAGCGCTTCAACACCCGCTACAGCCCGACCTTCACCATGCCCAAGCCGTACATCCTCAAGGAGACGGCGAAGATCCTGGACCTCCAGGACCCGGCCGCCAAGATGAGCAAGTCCGCCTCCTCGGCCAAGGGCCTGGTGAACCTGCTCGACGAGCCGAGGACGAGCGCCAAGAAGTTCAAGAGCGCCGTCACCGACACCGGCACCGTCGTCTCCTACGACGAGGAGGAGAAGGCCGGCGTCTCCAACCTGCTGCGCATCCACTCCGCGCTCAGCGGCCAGTCGATCGACCAGTTGGTCGCGCACTTCGAGGGCCGGATGTACGGCGCCCTGAAGACCGAGCTGGCCGACCTGTTCACCGAGTGGGTGACGCCCTTCCAGGAGCGCACCCGCACCTTCCTGGACGACCCGGCCGAGCTGGACCGGGTGCTGGCGATCGGTGCGGAGAAGGCCCGCGCGGTGGCGTCGCAGACGCTGGAGACGGTGTACGACCGGATCGGCTTCCTCCAGGCCGCCAAGCGGTGACGCCGGAGACGAGCCTGCCCGACGGTGGCGGCGACGCGCCCTTCTCCTCCGGGAGTCAGGACCCGGTGCCGGCGTCCGGCGCCGCGGCGTGCCCCGCCCCGTCGGCCGCTTGTCGCTCCTCGCTCTCCGCGCCGGCGGGCGCCGCGGCCCCGGGAGACGTGCCCGGGATCGTCACCATCGGCGTGTCCGTGAGCGTTCCGGACCCGTACGGCGCGGCGGTCCAGGACGCCCGGGCCGGGTTCGGCGATCCGCTGGCCCGGTCGATACCCACGCACGTCACCCTGCTGCCGCCGACCGAGGTGGCGGCGGAGGACCTGCCGAAGATCGAGGAGCACCTGGCGGCGGTGGCCCGCGCGCACCGGCCGTTCCGGATGCTGTTGCGCGGCAGCGGTACCTTCCGCCCGGTCTCGCCGGTGGTCTTCGTCCGGGTCGAGGAGGGTGCCCAGGAGTGCCGGCTACTGGAGGCGGACATCCGCTCCGGTCCGCTGGCCCGGGAGCTGGCCTTCCCGTACCACCCGCACGTCACGGTGGCGCACGGGCTGTCGGAGGACGTGCTGGACCAGGCGTACGAACAGGTCCGCGGCTTCCGGGCGGCGTTCGCGGTGCCGGGGTTCGGCCTCTCCCGGTTCGACGCCGACGAGGTCTGGCGCCCCTGGCGCTCCTACACCTTCGATTGACCCGCGCCCCCGCCCGGCGGTGCGCCCCGGGCCGGTCGACCGCGCCGGACCGGCGCCCCGGACCGCCGGTCCGGGCCGCGGCGTCGGCCGGGGCGGTGGGCTACGGCGTCGGGCGGGCGCCCGCCCGGCCGAGGTCGAGCATCCGGTCGACCGCCCGGCGCGCGGCGCCACCGTCCTCCAGTCCGCAGTGCGTCGCCCGGAAGGCGCGGTAGCGCTCCCGGTACCCGGCCGGCGGGCCCGAGCCGTCGTCGGCGAGCCCGCGCAGCGCGTCCAGCAGACCGGCCGAGGTGGGGACGAGCGGGCCGGGGGCCAGCGCCTCGAAGTCGAAGGAGAAGCCGCGCAGCGTGTCGCGGTAGTGCTCCAGGTCGTAGGTGAAGAAGAGCACCGGGCGGCCGGTGATCGCGAAGTCGAACATGATCGACGAGTAGTCGGTGACCAACACGTCGGTGATCAGCAGCAGTTCCTGCACGTCGGGGTAGTCCCCGCAGTCGAACACGAAGCCGTCCCCGGTGCCCGGCAGCGGCTCGCGGACGTGCGCGTGCGGGCGGATCAGCAGGACGTGGTCGCGGCCGAGGGCGCGCCGGGCGTGGTCGAGGTCGATCCGCAGGTCGAGGCGGAACCCGTCGCCGTCGCCGCGCCGCTGGTCCTCGCGCCAGGTCGGGGCGTAGAGCACGACGCGCTTGCCGTCGGGGATGCCGAGCCGGCGCCGGACGGCCGCGGCCCGCCCGGCGTCCGGCCGGGCCAGGACGTCGTTGCGCGGGTAGCCGGACTCCAGGATCTCGCCCCCGTAGCGGAACGCCCGGCGCAGCAGCGGGGTGGCGAACGGGCTGGGGGAGAGCAGCAGGCTCCACTGCGGGGTCTCCCGGTCGAGTGCCTCCAGGTAGCCGTGGTCCGCGAGCCAGGGGTTCTCGACGTCGTGGGCGATCCGCTTGAGCAGCGATCCGTGCCAGGTCTGGACGACCACCTGGCCCTCCCGGCGCTCCAGGAAGTCGGGGAAGTGCGTGTTGCCGACCAGGTACCGGCTGGTGCCCAGCGCCCGGTACCACTCGGGGCTCCAGATCCGCACCGCGCGGACCCCGGCGGGCAGCTCGGCCTGGGCGTCGTCGACCACCCAGAGGTGCTCCAACGGTTCGCCGCGCCGGGCGAGTTCGGCGTGCACGGCGCGTGGTGAGTCGGCGTAGCCGCGACCGCCGAAGACGTCGTACAGCACGGCGTCGCGCAGCGGCTCCCGGCGGGCGGCCGGGTACGCGTCGGTGCGCTGCCGGCCCTGGGTCCAGGCGCTGCGCTCGGCCGGGGACAGGACCGGTGTGGAGTCCACCAGCAGGGTGTCGTGCCAGCGCCGTTGGAGCAGGATCCGCTTTCCGCCGGCGGCGGTGGCGGCGGGCAGCGCGGGGAGCACCGCGGGCGCGGCGATCAACGGCCGGGCCGGTCCGGGACGGCCGGCCGGGTGCAGCGACGCCTCCCAGACGCCCTTGCGCAGCGGCAGGGTGGTGCCGTCCGAGCCGGTCCGGGTGGCGGGCAGCCGGACCCGGAAGCGGCCGTCGGCGCCGCGGTCGACCGGGTGGCGGACCTCGCCGGCCGTCCCGGTGTGCCGCAGCACGAGGTCGAGCGGCTCGCCGCCGGGGCAGTGCCCGGTGAGGTCGAAGCCGCCGGCCCGGACGGCGATCCGCTCGACGTAGCCGGCGGCGGGTTGGACGCAGAGCTGGAGCCGGCCGTCGGCGAGGTGTTTCAGGTAGAGCGCCCGGTCCGGGGCGCCGGGCAGCGCGTGCTGGCCGGCCACCGGGCCGCCGCGCTCGTCCAGGGTGAGCTGCTCGGTGGAGCCGTCCGGACGCAGCAGTTCGGCGTCCCAGTGCTCCAGCGGGCCGGCGCCGCGCCCGTCGGCGGTGAACGGCCGGTACGGCAGCTGGACGGCGAAGGTGTTCCCCTCCCGGGCGACCGGGCGCAGCAGGACGGCGTCGCTCTCCCGGTGGCGCAGCCGCAGCGCGGTGCCGGGCGGGCAGTGCTGGGCGGTGCCGCGCAGGTCGAGGCCGTCCGCGTCGGGGGCGGCGTGGGTGAGCCGGACGCCGGGGCGTTCGAGCCGCAGGCGCAGCCGGCCGTCGGCGAAGTGCGGTTGGAGGCGGACGTCGCGGTCGACCCAGCGGGCCGGCGGGTACTCGCCGGAGCCGCACCAGTGCGGGGCGAGGGCGCCGTACTGGCGGCGCAGCCGGGTGGGCCGGGGGCGGGTGAAGAGGGTGGCCCCGATCTGCCAGTCGCCGAGCAGCCACTCCTCGCCGCGCCGCAGCCGGCGCGGTTCGACCAGGGCGGTGAAGCCGGACCAGTCGTGGTTGTGGTCGGGCTGGGCGCTGTCGTCGGTGACCTCGGGCAGCCGGCGGGGCCGGGAGCGGAGGTGGACGGGCGGCTCGTCCTCGTCGCGCAGCAGGGTCAGCCAGGTCCAGGCGGAGCCGGGACGGGCGGTGTCCAGGTCGTTGGGGCGGGCGAAGCCGGTGAGTTCGAGGCCGCGGGCCGTCCAGCGGGCGCGCAGCAGGCCGAAGGAGACACCCTCGTCGGCGGCGGGCAGCTCGTCGGGCGGGTGGGGGGTGGCGTGCGGGAGGACGAACCGCGTGAGGACAGGCATGGGGTGGCCCTTCGGGACGGGATCCCGATCCATGGCGGTGGTCCGGGGGCCTTCGTGCCGAGGGGAATCGGACGGGGGCCGAGTCGATATCGAATACCGAAAGGACACCCGGGGTCAACTGTACGGTCCGGCAGAAATTGCTGAGAAATTCGTTCGCGAAACACGTGTTCGAGTGCAATGTACGCGTAAAGGTCGGGTTGCCTCCCAGGCAACTCCCGGGAAACGCGAAGGCGCCCGACGCGGATCGCGTCGGGCGCCTCGGGGCGGTGCCGGTTACCGCTGGCGGAGCATGCCGTCCACCACGCGGGCCGCGGCCTGGCCGTCGTCCAGGTCGCAGTAGGCCTCGCGGAACGCCGTGTACTTCTCGGCGTACTTCTCGGTCAGCGTGTCCACCCGGCCCAGCGCGGCGACCAGCTCCTCGGAGGTGGCCAGCAGCGGGCCGGGCACCTCCGCCTCGTAGTCGAGGCTGAAGCCGCGCAGGTTGTCGCGGTAGTGCTCCAGGTCGTGGGCGAAGAACAGCATCGGCTTGCCGGTGGCCGCGAAGTCGAACAGCGTCGCCGAGTAGTCGGTCACCAGGACGTCCGCGATCAGCAGCAGCTCGGCCATGTCGGGGTAGCTGCCGACGTCCCAGACGTAGCCGTTGCCGGCGTCGGGGATCTGGCCGCACATCACGCTGTGCCGGCGGACCAGCAGCACCTGGTCGTCCCCGAGCGCCGCCTTGGCCGCCTCCAGGTCGATCCGCAGGTCGATCTGGTAGCCGCCGTTGGGGCGGCGGCGGTCCTCACGGAAGGTCGGCGCGTAGAGCACGACCTTCTTGCCCTCGGGCAGTCCGAGCCGCTCGCGGACCTGCTCGGCGGTCTTCTCCCGGTCGGGGGCGAACAGCAGGTCGTTGCGCGGCGCGCCGCTCTCCAGGATCTCGCCCTTGAAGTCGAACGCGCGGCGCAGCACCGGGGCCGACCAGCTGTTGCCGGCCACCAGCAGGCTCCAGTTCGGAACCTCCTTGACGACGCCCTTCAGGTAGTTGGCGTCGGTGAACCAGACCTTCTCGAAGTCGTACCCGATCTGCTTCAGCGGGGTGCCGTGCCAGGTCTGCACCACCACCTGGCCGGGACGGCGGACGAAGAAGTCCGGCAGGTGCGCGCTGGTGACGATGTACTTGGCGGTGGCCAGCGTCTCGAACCACTCGGGGCTCCAGAGCCGGATCGCACCCGCCGACTGCGGCAGGTCGGCCTGCAGGTCGTCGCTGCCCCACAGGTGCTCCAGCGGCAGGCCGCGACGGACCAGTTCCTCGTGGATCGCCCGCGGCGAGTCCGCGTAGAGGCCGCCGAGCGCGACGTTGTAGAGCACGGTGTCGCGCAGCGGGAGCCGGCGGGCCGACGGGTAGTCGACGGTGCGCTGCTGGCGCTGCCGGTAGCCGCTGCGCTCCTCGGGCAGCAGCGCGGAGTGCGACTCCAGCGAGAGGCCGTCGTAGTGGCGGCGCTCCAGCACGATCCGCTTGCCCCGCGACTCCACCTCCAGCGGCAGCGCGCCGAAGCAGTCCGGCGCGATCAGCGCGTACCGGGTCGCGAGTGTGTCGACCGGCTCGCCGAGCGGGCGGAAGAAGACGTCCCAGGTGCCCTGCGCGAGCGGCACCCGGCCGGCGAAGGAGGCCGTCGGCACCGCCGGCAGCGCGGCCCGGAACCCGCCGTCCGCGATCTCCACGGGGTAGACGTGCTCCTCCTCGCGCCAGTTGTGCCGCACGACCAGCTCCCAGCGGTGCGCACCGGGCAGCGGGAACGTGCCGCTGAGCAGGAAGCCGTCCGTGCCGCGCGAGGCGACCTCGGTGACCACCGGCTGCAGCAGCTGGTCGGAGAGCTGGAGGTAGCCGCCGGGGGAGGGCTTCGAGTACAGCGCGCGGCGCGCGTCGACCGGGGCGTCCGGGTTCAGGGCCAGGTGCAGCTGCTCGGGCGCGTTTCGGTCGTCCCAGGCCACCGGCACGGTGGTGCCGTCGGCGAGCAGTATGGCGGTGTCCCAGCGGTCACGGGCCCGCTCCGGGGCGATCGGGTCGAGCTCGGCCCAGGCCTCGCGGACGGCGGTCAGCTCGTCGACCGGGCAGGAGACGGTGAACGGCTGGAGGGTGCCGACCGCGGCGGTCAGCTCCATCGGGAACACCAGTTCGCGGTCCGACTCGACGTGGGTCAGCTTGAAGCGGGCCCCGGCGAGGTTCGGGCCGGGACGGGCCGCGCCGGCGATCTCCACCCGGCCGTCGCGCACGGCCAGCCCGGTCACCCGGGTCCGGACCGTCTCCACCCGCAGGTAGACGCTGCCGTCGCGGACCCACGGCACGATCCGCACGTCCGGCTCGACCCAGTGCGCGGGGAGGTACTGGGCGGTGTCGCTCCAGCCCGCCCAGATCCGGCCCTTGTAGACGCCGCCCTTGCCGGCGCCGGCCACCAGGACGCGCCAGTTGCCGTCCTTCCACTGGCCGCGGTGCTTGAGCCGCTTCGGGTCGATGGCGGCGGTGAAGCCGGCCCAGTCGCAGTTGTACAGGTCGTGGTGGCAGCTGGCGGTGGCCTCGGGGCTGTACTGGGTGCGGGTCGGCACGGCCAGCACGCGGCGGCCCTTGGCCTCGCGCAGCACCAGCACCCGGACCATGTCGTGCCGGTTCTCGGCGCCCAGCTGCTCCGGGTACGCGTGCCCGGTCAGCTGGAGCTTGCCGTCCTCCCAGGACGACTCGTACAGCCGGCTGCGCATCACCAGCGAGTTGTCCAGCTTGAGGATGCCGGCCGGCACGCTCTTGCGCCCGCCGCGCAGGAACGGGTAGTCCGCGTAGGGGCGCAGCAGGCCGCGGGCGGCGACACCGCCGTTGCTCTCGCCCTCGTACTTGATCTGCTCGACGAACTCGTCGATCCGGCCCGAGAGGGTCAGGTGGTACTTCAGCCGCAGCGGCGCGCGCAGCTTGCGGACCTGGTCGGGGCCGATCGCCCGGAGGAGCCGGCCGACGTTCTTCCGGTAGGCGTCCCGGTACTCCTTGTCGCCGTCCACGACGGACCAGAAGAACATCGGGATCTCCTCGACGAGGGTGTTCTCGTCGTAGGAGCGCAGGTACTCGGCGAAGCGCGGGTCGGTCTGCTTCTTCAGCCAGGTGCGGACCAGCTCCACCGAGGTGACACGGTCGACCAGGCCCTTGGGGTTGGTCCGCATCTGTGTGATCGACATCTCGCCGACCTCGCGCTCGCGCCAGTGGTAGATCGGCTCGGAGAGCACGTCCACGCTCGTGGCGAGGTAGTGGTGCGGCACGCTGACCGGGGCGTCCTCGTACAGGATGCCCTCGGGGTAGAGCAGGCCGGCCGCGTCGAAGAAGGAGCGGCGGTACACCTTGTTCCACGCCGTGCGGTCGGTGACCAGCGCGGGGATCTCGGTGACGTGGGTCTTGAGCCTGGTCTCCTTGAACGGCCGCGAGTGCCCGCCGGACTGGTAGTAGCCCACCGCGCGGAACCGCAGCACGTTGCCGGTGGCGAAGTCCGAGCCGGTCTCGTCGAGCGTGTTGATCATCAGCTCGTACGCGCTCGGCGGCATCGAGTCGTCGGAGTCGACGAAGCAGAGGAACTCGGCGTCCGGGTCGATGTGGCGGATGCCGGTGTTGCGGGCCGCGCCGAGGCCCTTGTTCACCTGGCGGACCAGCCGGAACCGGGAGTCCTGGGCAGCGTACGCCTCGGCGAGTGCCGCGCTGCCGTCCTTCGAACCGTCGTCGACCATGACGCACTCGAAGTCCGTGAAGGTCTGGGCGGCGATCGAGTCGAGGCATTCCACGAGGTAGCGCTCGACGTTGTAGATCGGAACGACGATGGAGAGGCGGGGAGCCATCGGCTACGCAGGCCTTTCTGGGGAAGGTGCGTGGCAGCCCGGTCGGGGTCTGGCCGCACTTTGAACCGGTGCGTACGTGCCCACCGATCCTACCGTCCGGCCCCGGCAGCCCTCCGGGGCGTCCGGGGCGCCCCGGGCCCGTGGGTCCGGCCGACCGGGGGCCACTACTCTGTGCCCATGCCCCGCTTCAGCGTCATCGTCCCCGTTCACAAGGTCGAGGAGTACCTTCCCGAGTGCCTCGACTCGGTGCTCGGCCAGAGTGGCCCGGACTTCGAACTGATCGCGGTGGACGACCGCTCCCCGGACGGCTGCGGCGCGATCCTCGACGAGGCGGCCGCCCGCGACCCGCGCGTGCGGGTGCTGCACCTGGCGGAGAACGTCGGCCTCGGCCGGGCCCGCAACGCCGGCCTGGCGGTCGCCACCGGCGAGTACGTGATCTTCCTGGACAGCGACGACACGCTGACGCCCGGCCTGCTCGGGGCGGTCGACGACCGGCTGGCGGCCGGCGGCGACCCGGACGTCCTGGTCTACGACTACGCCCGCACCTACGCCGACGGCCGGATCACCCGGGCCGCCTCGGCGCACGTCTTCGGCGCCGACTCCCCGGACGTCTTCGACCTCGACCGCCGCCCCGACCTGCTGGACCTGCTGCAGGTGGTCTGGAACAAGGCCTACCGCCGCGACTTCGTCACCGAGCAGGGCCTCGTCTTCCCGGCCGGGTACTACGAGGACACCCCCTGGACGTACCCGGCGCTGCTCGCCGCGGCGAGCATCACCCTGCTCGACCGGGTCGGCGTGCACTACCGCCAGCGCCAGGAGGGCGGCAACATCCTCGCCACCGCCTCGCGCAAGCACTTCGACGTCTTCGCCCAGTACGACCTGGTCTTCGCCTTCCTGGACCGCCGCCCGGACCTCGACCGCTGGCGCCCGGTGGTCTACGGCCGGATGCTGCACCACCTCAACACCGTGGTCTCCAGGCCCGGCCGGGTCCCGCCCGGCGACCGCCGCGCGTACTTCCGGCAGGCGGCCGGGCACTGCGCCCGGCTGCGCCCGGCCGGCTACACGCCGCCCGCCGGGGCGGCGGGCGTGCGCACCGAGCTGCTGAGCCGCGGCCGCTACGGCGCCTACCGGACGGTCCGCGCGCTGGCGGGGGCCCGCCGGCTGCTGAAGCGCTGACCCGGCCGCGGTTGCCGCGGGGGCCGTGGTGCCGGTGGTGCCGGTGGTGCCGGTGCGGGCCTTCGGCCGGTGTCTACTGCCCTGCGGCCCGCCGAGCCTGACGGCCGTTCGGGCGAACGGCCGGTATAACCGGACAGGTGGACTTCCTCACCCGCCTCCCGGTCATCGGCCCGCTCGTGACGTTGGTCCTGCGCAGCCGCCCGTACCGCGCGTACGAGCACTTCACCGCCGCGCGCGGCAACCGGCTGGCCGGCGCGGTCACCTTCTTCGGCTTCCTCGCGCTCTTCCCGCTGCTCACCGTGGCGCTGGCGATCGCGGTCGCCACCCTGACCGACTCCCGGGTCGCCGAGCTCCAGAAGCGCATCTCCGACCAGCTGCCGGGGATCTCGGACGCGCTCAACCTGTCCTCGCTGGTGGCCAACGCCGGCGCGGTCGGACTGGTCAGCGGAGTGCTGCTGCTGATCTCCGGCCTCGGCTGGGTGGACACCATGCGCACCTCGATCCGGGACATCTGGCAGCTGCCGGAGGAGGACGGCAACCCCGTCCTGCGCAAGGTCTGGGACTGTGTGGTGCTGGGCGGCCTGGGCCTGGTCTCGCTCTTCTCGCTGGCCGCCTCCGCCGCCGGGACGACGCTGGCCGGCCGGATCGCGGGCTGGATCGGCCTCGGGACCGGCGGCCCCGGCGGCTACCTGCTGACCGGCGTCGGCCTGCTGATCGCGGTCGGCTCCGACATGGTGCTCTTCGCCTACCTGCTGGCGCCCTTCCCCCGGATCGGCGGCCAGCACCGGCGGGACGTGCTGCTGGGCGCGCTGATCGGCGGGGTCGGCTTCGAACTGCTGAAGATCCTGCTCGCCTCCTACCTGGGCTCGGTCGCCGGGAAGAGCCTCTACGGGGCCTTCGGTGTCCCGGTGGCGCTGCTGCTCTGGATCAACTTCGTCTCCCGGCTGCTGATGTACTGCGTCGCCTGGACGGCGACGGCCGACCCGGCCGCCGCCCGTGACCGGGCCCGCGCGCGGGCCCTGGCCATGGTGCGGGCCGCCGACGAGGAGGAGACGGCGGAACGGGAGGGCACGCCGAAGGCCCGGCCCCAGGAGTGAGGCCGGGCCCGGGGCGGTGCCCGTCAGCCGGCGGTGGGCCGGCCGCGCCGCCGCAGCAGGAACAGCGCACCGGCGCCGCCCGCGGTGAGGGCGAGCGCGATCGCCGCCCAGCCGGCCGGGCCGATCCCGGCGGCGCCGTCACCGGCCGGGGCGGCCCGGTCCGGTGCCGAGCCCGCCGGCGCCGAGCCCGCCGGTGACGGGTGCGGCGGGGGCGCGGGCGCGCCGGCGGTGCCGCCCGCCTGGCCGGTCGGCGTCGGCTCACCGGCCGGCGCCTCGTCCACCAGCCGGCCGACCGGGGTGACCTTGTCGGCCGCCGCGAACCCCCAGTCCAGCAGCGCCGCCGTCTCGTCGTAGACCTTCTGGTAGGTCGTCGGGTGCATCACGGTCACCAGCAGGGTGCGGCCGTTGCGCTCGGCGGCTCCGACGAAGGTCGAGCCGGCCTCGGTGGTGAAACCGTTCTTCACACCGATCAGGCCCGGGTACTTGCCGAGCAGCCGGTCGGTGTTGGCGATCCCGAAGCTGCCGCGCTGGCCGCTGTTCTTGTCCACCGCGCCGGGGAACAGGGCGTCCCGGGTGGCGCAGTACATCCGGAAGTCGGGATTGCGCAGCCCGGCCCGGGCGAACAGGGTGAGGTCGTAGGCCGAGGAGACCTGGCCGTCCATGTCGTAGCCGTCCGGGGAGACCACCCGGGTGTCCCGGGCCTGCAGCGCGTTCGCGCGGGCCTGCATCTCGGTGACGGTCTGCTGGACCCCGCCGTTCATGTGCGACAGGACGTGCACCGCGTCGTTGCCGGAGCTGAGGAACACCCCGCGCCAGAGGTCCTCGACCTTGTAGTCCAGGTCCTCCTTGATGCCGACCAGGCTGCTGCCGGGGCCGATCCCCTGGATCTCCGCGTCCGCGACCCGGTGCACCAGGTCGCGGTCGAACTTGGGCAGCACGGTGTCCGCGAAGAGGATCTTCAGGGTGCTGGCCGGCGCGAGCCGCAGATGTGGATTGCTGGCGGCGAGCACCGCTCCTGACGCGGCGTCGGCGACTATCCAGGACCGCCCGGTGGGATCCCCCGGCAGGGCCGGCGCGCCGGCCAGCGGGGCCACCTGGACACCGGAGAGCCCCAGTCGCTCGCCACCGATCGCGGCCGGCGGGGGAGGCGGTTCGTGCGGGGCCGCGACGGCCGCCGGGGCGGCGAGCAGAACGGGGAGCACCGCGGCGTACGCGGCGAGCAGGTGTGCGAGCTTACGGCGTGTGGGCACCAGCTGACCGTACCCAGTCCGGGGCTCCGCCGTCCGCCACCCCGGGCCCGTCCTCCGCAGGAGGGGGCCGCCGTACGCCGAACGGCCGCCCGCGCATACTGGAGCCGCACACCATCTTCACGTCAGCCGCCGAGGACCGTCCATGAAGCTCAGCCGCCGCACCTCCTGGTTCCTGACCGCCTTCGGCGTCTGGTCCATGATCATCTGGATCACCTTCGTCAAGAACCTCTGGAAGGACTCCGGCGGCCAGGCCTTCACCGGCGGCGACCACTCCCAGCCGACCGCCTTCTTCTGGATCCACCTGCTGCTCGCCGTGACCTCCTTCGTCCTCGGCGTGGTCGTCGGCGCCGTCGGCGTCCGCGGCCTGCGCGCGACCCGCCGCGAGCCCGCCGCCGACTGAAATTCCGGTCGCCCCTGTCGGACCCCGCTGGCAAGATCCTCACCGTTCGACCTTCGACAAGGGTGGGGATTCGAGGGGCGCGGCATGCGCGGAGGCCCCGCCCGATCCGGGGATCGGGCGGGGCCTCCGTCGTGCCGCAGGGCTCAGAAGCGGCGGGTGACGAGCGCCCGCTTCACTTCCTGGATCGCCTTGGTGACCTCGATGCCACGCGGGCAGGCCTCCGAGCAGTTGAAGGTGGTCCGGCAGCGCCAGACGCCCTCACGGTCGTTGAGGATCTCCAGCCGCTGCTCCGCACCCTCGTCGCGCGAGTCGAAGATGAAGCGGTGCGCGTTGACGATCGCGGCCGGGCCGAAGTACTGGCCGTCGTTCCAGAAGACCGGGCAGGACGACGTGCACGCGGCGCACAGGATGCACTTGGTGGTGTCGTCGAACCGCTCGCGGTCCTCGGCGGACTGCAGGCGCTCGCGGGTCGGGTCGTTCCCCTTGGTGATGAGGAACGGCATGACGTCCTTGTACGCCTGGAAGAACGGGTCCATGTCCACGACCAGGTCCTTGAGGACCGTGAGGCCCTTGATGGCCTCGATCGTGATCGGCTTCTCCGGGTTGACGTCCTTGATCAGGGTCTTGCACGCCAGCCGGTTGCGGCCGTTGATCCGCATCGCGTCGGAGCCGCAGATGCCGTGCGCGCAGGAACGGCGGTACGTGAGGGTGCCGTCCTGCTCCCACTTGATCTTGTTGAGCGCGTCCAGGACGCGCTCCTTCGGGTCCAGGGTCAGCTGGTAGTCGACCCACACCGGGTCCGGGTGCTCCTCCGGGTTGAACCGGCGGATCCGGAAGGTGACGGTGATCAGCTCGACGCCGCCCGCCTCGACCGCGTCCAGAGCGGCCGAGTGCTTCTCCACAGTCGGAGTGCTCATCAGTACTTACGCTCCATCGGCTGGTAGCGGGTCGTGACGACCGGCTTGTAGTCGAGGCGGATGGAGGTGGTGCCGTCCTCGGCAACCTCCTGGTACGCCATGGTGTGCTGCATGAACTTCACGTCGTCACGGGTCGGGAAGTCCTCGCGGTAGTGACCGCCGCGCGACTCCTCGCGGGCGAGCGCGGAGACCGCCAGCACCTCGGCCAGGTCGAGCAGGTTGCCCAGCTCGACGGCCTCAAGGAGGTCCGTGTTGTAGCGGAAGCCCTTGTCCTGGATGGCGACGTTCTTGTAGCGCTCCCGCAGGGCGGCGATGTCCTCGACCGCCTGCTTCAGGGTCGCGCCGGTGCGGTAGACCATGGCGTTGGCGTCCATGGTCTCCTGCAGCTCCTTGCGGATCTGCGCCACGGACTCGGTGCCGGTGGACTCGCGCAGGCCGTCGACCAGCGCCTGCACCTTCTCGGCCGGGTTCTCGGGCAGCTCGGTGTACTCCACCGTCTGCGCGTAGTCGGCGGCGGCGATGCCCGCGCGCTTGCCGAACACGTTGATGTCCAGCAGCGAGTTGGTGCCGAGCCGGTTGGCGCCGTGCACGGAGACGCAGGCGACCTCGCCGGCCGCGTACAGGCCCGGGACGACGTCGGTGTTGTTGCGCAGGACCTCACCCTCGACGTTGGTCGGGATGCCGCCCATCGCGTAGTGCGCGGTGGGCTGGATCGGGATCGGGTCCGTGTAGGGCTCGATGCCGAGGTAGGTGCGCGCGAACTCCGTGATGTCCGGGAGCTTGGCGTCCAGCTGCTCCGGCGGCAGGTGGGTGAGGTCCAGGTAGACGTGGTCGCCGTCCGGACCGCAGCCGCGGCCTTCGCGGATCTCGGTGTAGATCGCGCGGGAGCAGACGTCACGGGACGCGAGGTCCTTCATGACGGGGGCGTAGCGCTCCATGAAGCGCTCGCCGTCCTTGTTGCGCAGGATGCCGCCCTCGCCGCGGGCGCCCTCGGTGAGCAGGATGCCCATGCGCCAGATGCCCGTCGGGTGGAACTGGAAGAACTCCATGTCCTCCAGCGGCAGGCCGCGGCGGTAGACCAGGGCCTGGCCGTCACCGGTGAGGGTGTGGGCGTTGGAGGAGACCTTGAAGAACTTGCCGGTGCCGCCGGAGGCGAACACGACGGACTTGGCCTGGAAGACGTGGATCTCGCCGGTGGCCAGCTCGTAGGCGACGACGCCGGCCGTCCTGCCCTCGTTGATCAGCAGGTCGAGGACGTAGAACTCGTTGAAGAACTCGACGCCGTGCTTGACGCAGTTCTGGAACAGCGTCTGGAGGATCATGTGACCGGTGCGGTCCGCCGCGTAGCAGGACCGGCGGACCGGGGCCTCGCCGTGGTTGCGGGAGTGGCCGCCGAAGCGGCGCTGGTCGATCCGTCCCTGCTCGGTGCGGGAGAAGGGCAGGCCCATCTTCTCCAGGTCGAGGACGGCGTCGATGGCCTCCTTGCACATGATCTCGGCGGCGTCCTGGTCGACCAGGTAGTCACCACCCTTGACCGTGTCGAAGGTGTGCCACTCCCAGTTGTCCTCCTCGACGTTGGCGAGGGCGGCGCACATGCCGCCCTGGGCCGCGCCGGTGTGGGACCGGGTGGGGTAGAGCTTGGTCAGCACCGCGGTGCGGCTGCGCTGGGTCGACTCGATGGCCGCGCGCATGCCGGCGCCACCGGCGCCGACGATGACGGTGTCGTACTGGTGAATCTGCATGGGGGTTCTAACTCGCCTCTGGCCTCTGCCGATTGCCGATTAGATGCTGTGTCGTCAGATGTTCGGGTCGAACGTGAAGATCACCAGGGTGCCGAGCAGCACGGTGAAGACCGTGGCGGCACCCATGAGGCCCTTCAGCCAGAGCCGGGTGGAGTCCTTCTCGGCGTAGTCGTTGATGACCGTCCGCATGCCGTTGGCGCCGTGGAGCATGGCGAGCCAGAGCATCAGGAGGTCCCAGCCCTGCCAGAACGGCGAGGCCCAGCGGCCGGCCACGAAGGCGAAGCCGATCTTGGAGACGCCGCCGTCGAGCACCAGCATGATCAGCAGGTGGCCGAGGATCAGCACCACCAGGACGATGCCGGACAGGCGCATGAAGAGCCAGGCCAGCATCTCGAAGTTGGTCCGGGTGCGGCGCGGGGTCTTCTTGGTCCGCTGGCGGGCCGGCTCGACCACAAAGGCGTCGGCGGGGTTGCCGGTGCCGAGGCCCTTGCCGGTGTGCGCCTGGGCGGAGGGGACCACCAGGGCGTCGGAGTATTCCGTGGTCATGTCTCAGATCACTTCCCGAACCAAGAGGTCAGCGTGTGCTGAAGGATCGGGTAGAAGGCGCCCGCCATCAGGACGACCCACACCCCGACCACGGTCCAGAGCATCTGCTTCTGGAACTTCGGGCCCTTCGACCAGAAGTCGACGGCGACGACCCGCAGGCCGTTGAGGGCGTGGAACAGGATGGCGGCCACCAGGCCGTACTCCATCAGGTTCACCAGAGGCGTCTTGTACGTCTGAATCACAGAGTCGTACGCCTCGGGCGACACTCGCACCAGTGCGGTGTCCAGGACATGGGCGAACAGGAAGAAGAAGATGAGGACGCCGGTGACTCGATGAGCCACCCAGCTCCACATGCCTTCCCGGCCGCGGTACAGCGTTCCAGCCGGCACGGAAAAACCCTCCGGAAGCGATTGGGGGCTCGGCCGGCTTCGGTGTCGGTCAGCCCGGCCGGGTACGGTCCACCGGCCGCCAGCATCCTATCGACGCCTTTCTGTGAACCGCCTCCGGGGGCCCGAGGTGTGATCAATCAGGCACGACTGGCCTAGTGCGGCGGGAACCGGAGCGGTTTCGGGCACCCAGCGTGACCGTCCGGTTGCGCTACCGTGGCCGCCCGCTCCTTCGCCGACATCCTGCCGAGGCCCCCGTGCCAGTGAGCCCGCCCCGCCGTCCGTCCGCCGCCGTCGCGGTCGGCGTCCTGCTGCTCGCCGTGGGCTGCACCACGGTCGGCGGCTCCGCCGACCGGGTCCGGCCGGCCCGCGAGCTGTCCGCCGCCGAGCTGCGGGCGGCCGCCGTGGCCGACGCCGATCTGGGGGCGGGCTACACGGTGACGGTGATGACGCCCGGTCACGGTGAGACCGGGGCGGGCGGCGGTCGGGAGGTCTCCGACCTGCCCGCCTGCCAGCCGCTGCTGGACGCGGTGACCCCGGCGGTGACGGCGGGCGGCGGCACCCCCTCGCCCGGTCCGGCGGATCCGTACGCGGAGACCGATCTGAGCGTGGCGCGGGCGGCCGACCCCAGGGGCGGCGTGTACGGAGGGCTGCTCGGCTACCGGGCCGGGCGGGCGGCGCAGCTGCAGGCGGAGCTGGAGAAGTTGTTCGGCCCGTGCGCCTCGTTCGTGTCGACCGCTCCGCCACCGCCGGCGGAGAAGAGCCGCAAGCCGGTGCGGACCAGGCACCGGCTGATCCGGGACGACACGCCCACGCCCGGGGGAGCGGACGCGGTGACCGGGTTCACCCTGACGAGTGAGTCGGGCACGGTGGCGCTCTCCCAGCGCGCGGTGGTGGCCCGGGTCGGTCCGGCGCTGGCGGTGCTCACCACGGTCGGCGTCGGCGCGGAGCCCGCCGCCGCGCCGGACGAGCGGATCGTCCGGCAGCAGGTGGTGAAACTCCGCGCCGCGCAGACGCGCGGGTGAGGGCGGGCGCGGCTCAGCGCGCTCCGGCCTCCGAGTGGGTCGCGACCAGGTGTTCCAGGCGGGTCAGGGCGATCCGGCGCAGCTCGTCCGAGGCGATCAACCGCTCCTCGTCCGGGTCGTGCGCCAGTCGCGTGCGGATCGAGCTGAGCACGGTGTCGAGCATCTCCTCGGGGGCCACGCCGTCCAGGCAGACCACGAAGACATGCCCGAACCGGGCCTCGTACGCGGCGTGGGCGGCGCGAAGGGCGGTGTGGGCCGCCTGGCTGCCGGGTGCGCGCATGCCCAGGAGCGGCTGCGGCATCCAGCTCTCGTCCGCCAGCGCCTCGGCCAGGTCGGCCGGTCGCAGGTCGTAGGAGGCCTCGCTGGCCGCGGCCAGCAGGGACTCTATGTCGGGGTAGGGCCGGTGGGCGGTGAGCCGCAGGGCCCAGCGGTGGCTGCCGCAGCAGGCGAGGAGGGCTTCCTCGGCCGCGCCGGCGTCGGCCTCGTTGAAGCGGTGCAACCCGAGGAGGGTCGGCTCGGAACTGGGATCGAGCCGCGGTGACGGGATGTCGCTGGCCAGCGGGTCCTCCTCGTGAGGGCGGGAAGGTGCCGGTGGAAGGGGTGGTGAAGCAGGTGAAGTATGGGGCTGCGGGGCGGGTTCCGGGACCCGCCGGGCAGCGGCTCAACGGTAGTTGAGCAGTCATCAGTTGGGGAGGGCGCACGCGGAATTCATCCGATCGAGCTATCAAGTTGTGACGTTGACACCTCGGTGTCAGCGCCCTCCCCACGCTCATCTGCTAATGGTCCAGGCCATTCGCGGGTGGCGACCCTCAGGAGCAGCGGGTCCCGGCGGCCGGCACGGTGCCCTCCACCAGGTACGCCTCCAGCGCGGCGTCGACGCAGCCGTTGCCCTTGCCGAACGCGCCGTGCCCCTCGCCGACCCGGGTCAGCAGGGTGGCGTTGGCGAAGCCCTTCGCGAGCGCCTCGGCGGAGGCGTACGGGGTGGCCGGGTCACCGGTGGTGCCGACCACCAGGATCGGCGCGCTGCCCTCGGCGCGCACGGTGTGCGGCTGCTCGGTCGTCTTGAAGGGCCAGTACGCGCAGGACGGCTCGCTGTAGTCGTCCACCGAGACGCCCTTGGACAGCAGCGGGGCCTCGGCCTGGAGCCTGGCCACGGCCTGCTGGGCGCGCTCGGGGGTGGGGGCCGGGCGGCTGCGGTCGGCGCAGCTGATCGCGCTGTTGGCCTCCTCCATCGGGCTGTAGTGGCCGTTCTCGTCGCGGCCGTTGTACTCGTCGGCGAAGGCGAGCAGGTAGTCGCCCTTCTTGCCGAGCATGGCCCAGCCGAGCGCGTTGCGCAGGTACGTCCAGGACGTCTTCTCGTCGCCGTAGAGCATCTGGATGGTGCCGGTCCAGGCCAGGTCGGCGCCGAGCTTGCGGCCGTCCTTGGCGGTCATCGGGTGCTCGCGCAGCCCGTCGAGGAAGTCGGCGGCCTTCTGGGCGGCCTTGGCCGGGTCCTTGCCGAGCGGGCACTCGGCCGCGTGGTTCTGCACGCAGTCGGCGGCGAAGCGCTCGAAGGACTTCTCGAAGCCCACCTGCTGGTCGATGCCGTGCTCCAGCCCGTCCTGGGCGGGGTCGACGGCACCGTCCAGGATCAGCCGGCCGGTGTTCTGCGGGAACTGCTCGGCGTAGAGCGCGCCGAGGTAGGTGCCGTAGGAGATGCCGAGGTAGTTGAGCTTCCTGTCGCCGACGACGGCGCGCAGCACGTCCAGGTCGCGGGCGGTGTTGCGGGTGCCGACGAAGGGCAGCAGCTTGCCGGACTTCTCCTGGCAGGCGGCGGCGTGTTCGGTGGCGTACTTGACGTGGTCGGCCTTGCGGACCACCGGGTCCAGCGACGAGTCGCGCTGGTTGGACGCCTCGTGCTGCTTGTCGTCGTAGCAGATCACCGGGGAGCTCTCGCCGGTGCCGCGGGGGTCGAAGCCGACCACGTCGAAGCGGTTGTGCAGGGCGCCGTCGTACTCCTTGGCGCCGTACTTGACCATCTCGATGCCGGAGCCGCCCGGGCCGCCCGGGTTGACCATGAGGGAGCCGAGCTTCTGGTCCGGCTTGGCGGCCGGCAGCTTGATCAGCGCGATGTCGAGGGCGTCGACGGCGGGGTTGGCGTAGTCGAGCGGGACGTGCAGCTTGCCGCAGAGCATCCCGGATATGTCGATCTTGGCCTTCTCGGCCTGCGGGTCGGCCGGGCAGGCCGCCCAGGAGATCTGCTGGCCGTAGAAGGGCTTGAGCGCCGGGTCGTCGGCGCCGGTGGGCTTGGGGGTGGGCGTCGGCGTCGCGGTGGGCGTCGGCGCGGCCGGGGCGGCCGACGGGGTCGCGGCGGCCTGGTCCTGGGCGGGCTTGGCGGTGTCGTTGCAGGCGGAACCGAGAAGCAGGGTGCTGACCGCGAAAGCGGTCAGCAGAACGCGCGGGCGGGCGGCCCGAAGAGATGTCATCGCACGTGTGTATCACTGCCGGGTGACATGTTCGATCTTGCCCCCGGGCCGGGGGGCCGCCCGCCCGCGCGGCCGGCGTCAGGCCCGGTGCACCTTGTGGTTCGCGGCCTGGGCCCGCGGGCGCACCACCAGCAGGTCGATGTTGACGTGCGGGGGCCGGGTGACCGCCCAGCCGACCGTGTCCGCGACGTCCTCCGAGGTCAGCGGCTCGGCGACGCCCGCGTACACGGCGGCGGCCTTCTCCTCGTCACCCCGGAAGCGGGTGACGGCGAAGCCCTCGGACTTCACCATGCCCGGAGCGATCTCGATCACCCGGATCGGCTCCCCGCACAGCTCCAGCCGCAGCGTGGCCGCGATGGTGTGCGCCGCGTGCTTGGCCGCCACGTAGCCGCCGCCGCCCTCGTACGCGGCCAGCGCCGCGGTGGAGGAGAGCACCAGCACGGTACCGTCGCCGCTCGCCCGCAGCGCCGGCAGCAGCGCCTGCGTCATGTGCAGCACGCCGAGCACGTTCACCTGGTACATCGCCAGCCAGTCGGCCGGGTCGGCGGACTCGACCGACTCCGCGCCGATCGCCCCGCCGGCGTTGTTGACCAGGACGTCCACCCGGCCGACCTCGGCCGCGAAGGCGTCCACGGCCGCCCGGTCGGTGACGTCCAGGGTGTGGGCGCGCCCGCCGAGCTCCTTGGCGAGCTCCTCGATCCGCTCGGTGCGGCGGGCGGTCAGCACCACCTCGAAGCCCTCGGCCGCGAGCCGGCGGGCGGTCGCCGCGCCGATTCCACTGCTGGCACCGGTGACCACGGCCACCTTCTGCTCGGTCATTGCCACTCCCTGGGGATCAGGTCGGTCGGGGGAAGTACCTCGGTCGCTCACCCGATCATCTCAATGGCACCGGCTCCGCCCACGCCGGGCCGGGAGCCGTTACCTTGCGAAGGCAGGGCGCGTCGCACCGCGAAGGGCGGTGAACCGCCCGCCGATCCCGTGGAGGGACCCATGGCAGCCGAGCCGCGCCGCACCGAGTCGGGCTTCCCCGTCGAGCCGCTGTACGGGCCGGAGGCGCTGGAGGGCTGGGACCCGGGGGAACGCCTGGGCGGCCCCGGGGAGTACCCGTACACCCGGGGCGTCCACCCGTCGATGTACACCGGTCGGCCCCGGACGATGCGCCAGTACGCCGGCTTCGGTACCGCCGCCGAGTCCAACGCCCGCTAGCGGCAGCTGCCGGGCGCGACTCCTCGGCGGTGGGCCGCGCGCTCGGCGCGCTGCGCCGGGCCGCGGAGGGGCGGGACAACGTGCTGTACCCGATGAAGGAGGCGCTGGCCGCCCGCGCCACGGTGGGCGAGGTCTGCGACGCGCTGCGCGAGGTGTGGGGGACGTACGCGCCCGCCGAACGGTTCTGAGGGCTCGTCAATCCGCCGTCCGAGTGGCCCGTGACCGTCGGCGCGGGCGGTCGTTGCACAGGGCACTCAACCCGGGGAAGGCGACTGAAACGAGATGTCATACCCATCTGCTCAGCCACTATGCGCCCATACGGGGACTTCTTTGCGGGAAGTCAGGCCAAAACCCCCCAAGAGGCCTACCCTTGTTGAGATGAACCGTCCTGAGTCCGCCCAGTCGGCCATCACGCTCACCGCTGCCCACCCCGTCGCCGGTCTGCGCGACCGGGTCACGGCGCTGGAGCCGGAGCTGATCGCCTTCCGCCGCGATCTGCACCGCCACCCGGAGCTGGGCCGCCAGGAGTTCCGCACCACCGGTCTGCTGCGCGACCGGCTGACGGCGGCCGGTCTTGCCCCCCGGGTGCTGCCCGGCGGCACCGGGATGATCGTCGACATCGTGCCGGCCGGGACGGCGCGCGACGCCGAGTTCCTGGCCTTCCGCGCCGACATCGACGCGCTGCCGATCGACGACGCCAAGACGGACGTGCCGTACCGCTCCACCGTCGCCGGCCGGGCCCACGCCTGCGGCCACGACGTGCACACCTCGGTGGTGCTGGGCACCGCGCTGGTGTTGGCCGCGGCGGCCCGCTCCGGTGAGCTGCGCCGTCCGGTCCGGCTGGTCTTCCAGCCCGCCGAGGAGGTCATGCCGGGCGGGGCGCTGGACGTGATCAAGGCCGGCGGGATGGACGGCGTCGGCCGGATCTTCGCGGTGCACTGCGACCCGAAGGTGGAGGCGGGCCGGATCGCGCTGCGCACCGGGGCCATCACCTCGGCCTGCGACCGGCTGGTGCTGCACCTGGACGGCCCCGGCGGCCACACCGCCCGCCCGCACCTGACCACCGACCTGGTGACCGCGATCGCGCGGATGGCCGCCGATCTGCCGGGCGCGCTGTCCCGCCGGATGGACCCGCGCTGGGGGGTCAGCCTGGTCTGGGGCCGGATCGCCTCGGGCTCGGCCCCCAACGTCATCCCGCAGCACGCCGAGCTGGAGGGCACCGTCCGCTGCCTGGAGCTCGCGGGCTGGCGCGAGGCGCCGGACCTGCTGCACGAGCTGATCGCCAAGCTGGCCGAGACCTACCGGGCGAAGTGGACGCTCGACTACCACCGCGGGGTGCCGCCGGTGGTCAACGAGGCGGTCTCGGTGGGTCTGCTGGAGGCCGCCATGACGGCCCGGTTCGGCCGGGACGGCCGCCAGGTGGTGGAGGACACCGAGCAGAGCCTCGGCGGGGAGGACTTCTCCTGGTACCTGGAGCACGCCCCGGGCGCTCTGGCCCGGCTCGGCGTCCGCGCCCCCGGCGACACCACGGTCCGTGATCTGCACCAGGGCCGCTTCGACGTGGACGAGCGGGCGATCGGGATCGGCGTGGAGCTGTTCGCGGCGCTGGCACTGGAGGCCGACGAAGCGTAGTCGACGCAGTGCCCGAGTTGTCGGATTCAGTGCTTTATGAGCGGTTACGTACACTGGGCAGCGCCAGTTCCGACCACCCTCCGCGTACGGGAAAGGGGCCTCGGGGAGGCCGCGAGACCACGGTTTGATAACAACCCGAATGCTCCGGCAGCCTGTGACCCAACCGTGTTCTACGCGCGTTACGGTGGCGTCCGACCACGCTAAACGGGTGCGTGTGAGAAGGAGATACTCCCTTGCGCCGTTCAACTAAGCTCGCTGCGGTTGTGCTCTCGGGTTCCCTGGGCATTGCCTCGCTCGCCGCTTGCGGCGCAAAGAGCAACGACACGACCGCTTCGTCCGGCTCCTCCGAGGGCGGCCTGAAGGTCGGTATGGCCTACGACATCGGTGGCCGTGGCGACCAGTCGTTCAACGACTCCGCCGCGCGCGGCCTGGACAAGGCCAAGGCCGAGCTGGGTGTCGCCGTCACCGAGGCCGACGCCAAGACCGGTGAGGCCGAGGCCGACAAGGAGACCCGGCTCAAGAACCTGGTCACCGCCGGCTACAACCCGATCATCGCGGTGGGCTTCGTCTACCAGGGTGCCGTCGAGAAGGTCGCCAAGGAGAACCCGAACACCAAGTTCGCGATCATCGACTCGGCGTCCGACACCCAGCCGAGCAACGTCACCTCGCTGACCTTCTCGGAGCAGGAGGGCTCGTACCTGGCCGGTGTGGCCGCGGCCCTCAAGTCCAAGACCAAGCACGTCGGCTTCATCGGCGGCGTGCAGTCCGAGCTCATCAAGAAGTTCGAGGCGGGCTACAAGGCGGGTGTGAAGTCGGTCGACCCGAGCATCGCGGTCGAGACCACCTACCTGACCACGCCCCCGGACTTCTCCGGCTTCAACTCGCCCGACAAGGGCAAGGAGGCCGCGCAGGGTCAGCTCGACAAGGGCGCGGACGTCATCTACACCGCCGCCGGTTCCTCCGGCAACGGCGCCATCGAGGCCGTCGCCAACGCCGGCAAGCTGGCCATCGGCGTCGACTCCGACCAGGCCGCCCAGCCGGCCCTGGCGAAGTACAAGAACAGCATCCTGACCTCGATGGTGAAGAACGTCGACAAGGCCGTCTTCGCCTACATCGACTCGGCCAAGAAGGGCAGCGTCTTCACCGGCGTGAAGAACTTCGACCTGAAGGCCGACGGCGTCTCGCTCGCCACCACCGGCGGCAAGATCGACGACATCCAGGGCAAGCTCAACGACGCCGCCACCGCCATCAAGAGCGGCGCCACCACCGTCCCGACCGCTCCGTAAGGCGCGCCCGGACGTCGCTGCCGCTGCCGTCTGCCCGGCAGCGCAATGATTGACGCAGCATCAGGGAGGGGCCCGGAAGGGTGCGCTCAGTGCGTACCCCCGGGCCCCGTCCCGTACCCCACCGTTTTTTCTTGGCCCTCCAGCGCAACGACGCGCCTCCAGACCACCAGGAGATCGCCATCACCGCATCCGACCCCGCCCTCAGCAAGGGCGGTACCCCCAGCGCGGGGACGGCGACACCGGCCGTCGAACTGCGCGGAATCACCAAGCGCTTCCCCGGCGTCGTGGCCAACCACGACATCAACCTCACCGTCCGCACCGGCACCGTCCACGCCCTCATGGGTGAGAACGGCGCCGGCAAGTCGACGCTGATGAAGATCCTCTACGGCATGCAGAAGCCGGACGAGGGCACCATCGCGATCAACGGTGAGCTGTGCGAGTTCAACACCCCGGGCGACGCCATCGCGCGTGGCATCGGCATGGTGCACCAGCACTTCATGCTCGCCGACAACCTCACCGTCTGGGAGAACGTCGTCCTCGGCGGCGAGAAGATCCACGGCATCGGCGGCAAGGCCAAGGCGAAGATCAAGGAGATCTCCGACCAGTACGGCCTGGGCGTGCGCCCGGACGCGCTGGTCGAGGACCTGGGCGTGGCCGACCGCCAGCGGGTCGAGATCCTCAAGGTGCTCTACCGCGGCGCCAAGATCCTGATCCTCGACGAGCCCACCGCCGTCCTCGTCCCGCAGGAGGTCGAGGCGCTCTTCGACAACCTGCGCGAGCTCAAGTCCGAGGGCGTCACCGTCATCTTCATCTCGCACAAGCTGCACGAGGTGCTCTCGGTGGCGGACGCGATCAGCGTCATCCGGCGCGGCACCACGGTCGGCGACGCCGACCCGGGCAACGTGACCGCCCGCCAGCTCGCCGAGATGATGGTCGGCGCCGAGCTGCCCTCCCCGGAGAGCCGCGAGTCGACCGTCACCACCGACGAGATGCTGGACGTCCGGGACCTGCGGATCGCCAAGACCGATGCCGAGGGCATCGAGCGCGTGGTGCTGGACGACATCTCGCTGCGGATCCACAAGGGCGAGATCCTCGGCATCGCCGGCGTCGAGGGCAACGGCCAGGCCGAACTGGTCGAGGCCATCATGGGCATGCTGCCGCTGGACGGCGGCACCGTCACCCTCGACGGCAAGGACCTCTCCGGCACCCTCACCCGGGCCCGCCGCGAGGCCGGCATCGGCTACATCCCCGAGGACCGCCACAAGCACGGCCTGCTGCTGGAGGCCCCGCTCTGGGAGAACCGGATCCTCGGCCACGTCACCGAGACCCCGAACTCCAAGGGCGTGCTGCTCGACCCGGCCGGTGCCCGCAAGGACACCCAGCGGATCGTCGAGGAGTACGACGTCCGCACCCCCGGCATCGAGGTCACCGCGGCGTCGCTCTCCGGCGGCAACCAGCAGAAGCTGATCATCGGCCGCGAGATGAGCCACGAGCCCAAGCTGCTGATCGCCGCCCACCCCACCCGCGGTGTGGACGTCGGCGCGCAGGCGCAGATCTGGGAGCACATCCGGGTCGCCCAGCGGGCCGGTCTGGCCGTCCTGCTGATCTCCGCCGACCTGGACGAGCTGATCGGGCTCTCCGACACCATCCGGGTGATCTACCGCGGCCGTCTGGTCGCCGACGCCGACCCGGCCACCGTCACGGCGGAGGACCTGGGGACCGCGATGACCGGTGCGGCCCGCGGCCACATCGAGTCCGACGCCGACGCCGTGGAGGAGTTCCAGGCGCTCAGCGCGGAGGGCACCGAGGCCGCCGCGGCCGAGGACGGCACTCCGTCCGACACCCCCACCGACACCGCCGACCCGCAGGCGGGGGAGTAGCCACATGACCAGTCCCAACCCCGCCGCCAAGCCCAGCCTGGCGAAGCGGTTCGACGGCGAGAAGATCGTGCTCGCCCTCGCAGCCCCGGTGCTCGCCGTGCTGCTCTCCGTCGCGATCTGTTCGGTGCTCCTGGCGACCTCGGGCAAGAACCCGTTCGACGCCTGGAACGTGATGATCACGTACGCGACCAAGTCGGACGGTCAGGTGGCCATCCTCAACCGGTCCACCACGTACTACCTGGCCGCCGCGGCCGCCGCCTTCGGCTTCCGGATGAACCTCTTCAACATCGGTGTCGAGGGCCAGTACAAGGTCGCGGCGCTGTTCGCGGCCTTCGTCGGCAGCAAGCTCGACCTGCCGTCCTTCATCCAGATCCCGCTGCTGCTGATCACCGCCATGCTGGTCGGTGGCCTCTACGCCAGCATCGCCGGTCTGCTGAAGGTCTTCCGCGGCGTCAGCGAGGTCATCTCGACCATCATGCTGAACGCCATCGCGGTCGCCATCGTCGGTCTGCTGCTCGTCCCCGGCATCTTCGCGCCGGAGAAGGGCACCACCAGCAACTCCATCCAGACCTCCCCGGTCTCGGAGTCCAGCCACTTCTTCGCGATCAACACCGACGGCGGCCCGCTCTACGGCTTCCTCTTCATCGCCATCCTGGTCGGCGTGGCCTTCCAGTTCACCCTGACCCGGACCCGCTTCGGCTTCGACCTGCGCGCCACCGGCCGCTCGGAGACCGCGGCCACCGCGTCCGGTGTGAACGTCAAGCGCATGGTCGTCACCTCGATGGTGGTCTCCGGTGCGCTGGCCGGTCTGATCGGCATGCCCGAGCTGCTGCAGAACTCGTACAACTTCGGTCAGAGCTTCCAGGGCGGCCTCGGCTTCCTCGGCATCTCCGTCGCGCTGCTGGGCCGCAACAGCCCGATCGGCATGGCCTTCGCGGCCCTGCTGTTCGCCTTCCTGGACGCCACCGGCTCCCAGCTGCCGCTCCAGGGCGGCTTCCCGTTCGAGATCGTCCCGGTCATGCAGGGCACCATCGTCATCTGCGTCGTCGTCGCCTACGAGCTGGTGCGCCGTTACGGCCTCAAGCGCCAGCAGCAGAAGGTCGGCGCCGAGCTGGCCGCCCAGGCCGCGGCCGCCAACGAGAAGAAGGAGGTGTCCGCATGAGTACGGCCACCGCCGCCCGCGCGAAGGCGCCGGGCGCTCCCGCCAAGAAGCGCAAGATGTCCTGGCCCGTGGTGCTGCTGCTGATCGCGGGCGCCCTGGTCCTCTTCTCCGCCGTGGGCATGGCCACCGGCAACCACTCGCTGACCTCCTCCGGCCAGGTCACCGCCGCGCTCAGCGCCGCCGTGCCGATCGGCATGGCCGGTCTGGGCGGTCTCTGGTCCGAGCGGGCCGGTGTGGTCAACATCGGCCTCGAAGGCATGATGGTCGCCGGCACCTTCTGCGGCGCCTGGGGCGGGTACCTGGTCAGCCCCTGGTTCGGCTTGGTGGCCGGCATGCTCGGCGGCGCGCTGGGCGGTCTGCTGCACGCCGTCATCACGGTGACCTTCGGCGTCGACCACATCGTCTCCGGTGTCGGCGTCAACCTGCTGATCCCCGGCATCTGCGCGTACGTCAACCGGATCTACTACAAGGACTACATCTCCGTCGGTGCCGGCGCGAACCAGTCCCCGCCGGCCGATCCGCTGCCGTACATCACCATCCCCGGGCTCTCCTCCGGGCTGAAGGACATCGAGCTCCACCACTGGTTCCTGGTCTCCGACGTCGCCGGTGTGCTCGGCGGTCTGGTCACCAACATCTCGGTGGTCGTGCTGCTGGCCGGCGCGCTGATCGTGGTCAGCTACTTCGCCCTGTGGCGCACGGTGTTCGGCCTGCGGCTGCGCTCCTGCGGTGAGAACCCGACCGCGGCCGAGTCGCTGGGCGTCAACGTCTACAAGTACAAGTACTACGCGGTCATCACCTCCGGCGCCTTCGCGGGCCTCGGCGGCGCCTACCTCTCGCTGGTCGCGGCGCACTTCTACAAGGACGGCCAGACCAACGGCCGAGGCTTCATCGGCCTCGCGGCGATGATCTTCGGCAACTGGATGCCGGGCGGCCTCGCGATGGGCGCCGGTCTGTTCGGCTTCACCGACAGCCTCCAGCTGCGTGACCCGGAGTCGGTGCACGTGCTGATCCTGGTGGTCGCCATCGCGATGTTCCTGCTGGCGCTCTGGAACCTCTACCGCCGCAAGATCCCGGCCGCGCTGATCACCTTCGTGGTGGCCGGCGGTCTGGCGACCTGGTACGCCACCACCGAGGAGGTGCAGCGTCCGCTGATCGTCGCGACGCCGTACGTGATCACCCTGGTGGTGCTCTCGCTGGCCTCGCAGCGGCTGCGGCCGCCGAAGGCCGACGGCCAGATCTACCGCAAGGGCCAGGGCAAGTGACGGCCCCCGCGGTGGCGGTCGACTGGGAGGCGCTGCGCGCCGCCGCACGGGAGGCGATGACCCACGCCTACGCCCCGTACAGCAAGTTCCCGGTCGGCGCGGCCGCGCTGGTCGACGACGGCCGCGTGGTCACCGGCTGCAACGTGGAGAACGCCTCGTACGGACTCGCGCTCTGCGCCGAGTGCGGCCTGGTCTCCACGCTGCACGCCACCGGCGGCGGCCGGCTGACCGCGTTCACCTGTGTGGACGGGGACGGCGGTCTGCTGATGCCGTGCGGGCGCTGCCGCCAGCTGCTCTACGAGCACGGCGGGCCGGAACTGCTGGTCGAGCTGCCGTCCGGCGTGAAGCCGATGAGCGAGGTCCTCCCCGACGCGTTCGGGCCGGAGCGGCTCTAGTCTTTGTTTCTGTTACGCGCGTAGAGTGTCGCGAGTGGGGCCGCAATCCGGCCAGCTCGCGACACTCTTCGCATTTTGAACCCCTCTTGGAGCAGCCATGGACGCCATCTCCGTCATCAGGACCAAGCGCGACCGCGGAGAGCTGAGCGACGCTCAGATCGACTGGGTCATCGACGCCTACACGCGCGGCGACGTCGCCGACGAGCAGATGTCCGCCCTCGCCATGGCGATCCTGCTGAACGGCATGAAGCCGCGCGAGATCAGCCGCTGGACCGACGCGATGATCCGCTCCGGCGTCCGGATGGACTTCTCCTCGCTCGCGCGGCCCACCAGCGACAAGCACTCCACCGGCGGCGTCGGCGACAAGATCACCCTGCCGCTCGCCCCGCTGGTCGCCGCCTGCGGCGCCTCCGTCCCGCAGCTCTCCGGGCGCGGCCTCGGCCACACCGGCGGCACCCTGGACAAGCTGGAGTCCATCCCCGGCTGGCGCGCCCTGCTCTCCAACGACGAGATGATGAAGGTGCTGCACGACGCCGGCGCCGTGATCTGTGCCGCCGGCGACGGCCTGGCCCCCGCCGACAAGAAGCTGTACGCGCTGCGCGACGTCACCGGCACCGTCGAGGCGATCCCGCTGATCGCCTCCTCGATCATGTCCAAGAAGATCGCCGAGGGCACCGGCGCCCTCGTCCTGGACGTGAAGGTCGGCTCCGGCGCCTTCATGAAGAACCTGGACGACGCCCGCGAGCTGGCCCGCACCATGGTCGGCCTGGGCACCACGGCGGGCGTCAACACCGTCGCGCTGCTGACCGACATGTCCACCCCGCTCGGCCTCACCGCCGGCAACGCGCTGGAGGTCCGCGAGTCGGTCGAGGTGCTGGCCGGCGGCGGCCCGGCCGACGTCGTCGAGCTGACCCTCGCGCTGGCCCGCGAGATGCTCGCCGCGGCCGGCGTGCACGGCAAGGACCCGGCCGACGCGCTGCGCGACGGCTCCGCGATGGACCACTGGCGCCGCATGATCTCCGCCCAGGGCGGCGACGTCGACGCCCCGCTGCCGGTCGCCCGCGAGCAGCACGTCATCCCGGCCCCGGCCTCGGGCGTGCTCACCGCGCTGGACGCGTACGCGATCGGTGTCAGCGCCTGGCGCCTGGGCGCCGGCCGCGCCCGCAAGGAGGACCCGGTGCAGGCGGGCGCCGGCATCGAGATGCACGCCAAGCCCGGTGACACCGTGGTGGCCGGCCAGCCGCTGCTGACCCTGCACACCGACACCCCCGAGCGCTTCGACTACGCGATCGAGGCGCTGACCGGCGGCATCGAGGTCGCCCCGGCGGGCACCGCGTTCACCCCGAACCCGATCGTGCTCGACCGCATCGCGTGACCGACCGTCCTGCGCACGTGCGACCGCTCAGGCGTACGTGCGCAGGACGCCGGTGTCGATCGACCACGGGCCGACGGTGACCACGTCGCCGAAGGCGAACTCCCTGCGGGACGTGTAGCCGGGCTCGTCGTGGACGATTCCGGTGCCCTTGCGGGGGTCGACCAGCAGGTAGAGCGGGATGCCCATGGCCGCGTAGTCGCGGACCTTGCCGTGGTAGTCGTTCTCGGGGTTGGACTTGGAGACGATCTCCACGACCAGCAACACCTCGTGGGGGAGGAGCGCGGGCTGCTCGTCGTCGAGCGTCGCGATGGGGAAGACCATCAGGTCCGGGTTCCGAAGCTTGCCCATGCTGGCGTCCTCCAGGTCGGCACCGCCATGAGCGATGAAGCCGGGATGCGTCCGGGGAAGTTGGGTGTTCAGTTGCTCGGCGATGCGAATGACAGCGAGCTCGTGCCGCTTGACCGGCGACCTCATCATGACGATCTCGCCGTCGGCGATCTCGATCTTCCCTATCCCCGGCACCTGCGGAAGCTGATCGGCGATCTCCCGCAACCGGGCGTACACAGCGGGGTCGATGCTCATACTCGGAGTGTATCGACGGGCCCGGACAGGAGGGCCGTTCCTCACTCGGCGGCGCTGAGCGCGATCTTCAGGAACTCCTCCGGGGCCTCGTGGATCAGGTCGTGGCCGACCGGGAGCGTGTGGACCGTCCAGGCCGGGTCGTCGCGCAGGCGGTCGTAGGTCTCCAGCAGCGGGCTGTCCTCGAAGCGCTCGGCGTGGATGTAGACGCGGCGGGTGACGGCCTCGCCCGCGCCGGTGAGGGCGACCGGCTGGAACAGGCTGGCCGTCGGGTGGACGGTGGCGCGCGGGTCGAGCGCGGGGTTCGAGCCGACCACGGTGACGCCGCCGCCCGCGGCGGCGCCGGCCAGGTAGCGCTGCTTCCAGACGTCGTTGACGATCCGGTACGCCGACTCGCCGTCGCGCGGCACGAAGGCGTCCGCGTAGACCAGCGCGGCGATCCGCCCGGGTGCCCGGTCGGCGACCCCGGAGAGGACCATCCCGCCGTAGCTGTGCCCGACCAGCACCACGTCGGTGAGCCGCTCGGCCTCCAGGGTGGCCAGTACGTCCTGGACGTGCGTGTCCAGGTTGACCGCGCCGTTGTTCAGGTGGCCGCGCTCGGAGACCCCGGTCAGCGTCAGCGGGTACACCTCGTGCCCGGCGGCGCGGAGCCCGTCGGTGAGCGGCCGGTACCACCAGGCGCCGTGCAGCATGCCGGGGACGAGAACGAAGGTGGCCATGGTCGGTTCCTCTGGTCGAGCGGGCCGGACGAGAGGAAAGCTACGGCGGATACCTGACACCCTGCGTCAGGTATCCGCCGGGGGAAGTGCGGGCTCGCGGGCCGCTCAGGGGCGGTGGAAGATCTCGTGCGTGCCGATCCGCCGCCGGACGATGTGTGGGTCCCCGTCCTGGACGGGCTCTCCGTAGCTGAAGGTCGCCCGGCCGTCCGGCGCCCAGGTCAGCTCCCAGATGTCCGGATGACCCTGCATCGTCTTCACCCGGAGCCCCCGCCGAAAGCCCTGGCCGGCGCGCAGGTCGGTGACGAACTGGGCGACCGCGACGAGGAACGCCGCTTTCTGGGCCGCGGTCAGGCCCTTCCGGTCGCGCGGCAATGGGCCGGTGACTCATACGTCGGCACGGCGCTTGATCTCCTCCAGGTCCAGCCCGGCCTCGTTCGCGAGCGACCGCAGGAACTCGTCGCCGTCCTGGAACACCTCGCCGCGTTCGCCGTCGGCGAGAGCCTCGTCGACATCTGCTTCGCGGGCCTGCCAGGCCGGGCTCCAGAACCAGGCCTGGTCGTCCGGGATGACGGAGGCGGGGGTGAGGACGATCCGCCCGTGCTCCACCGCGACGACCAACTGGTCACCCTCCTGGAGATCGAGCTGCTCCCTGATCTCCAGCGGGATGGTGACCACGCCCTTCTTCCGAACAGGTGTGGACACCAGGTGGGGGCGACGACGGCGCTTGAGATCGGCCACGAGGAGAATCTACCGGGCGGACAGTCTGGCCGGCAGGCCGTTGCCGGCCCGCCGGGCGGCGAGGGCGCGGCGGGTGGCGTAGAGGGTGACGCCGGCGGCGAGGGTCATCGCGGTGAGGCCGACGGCGGCCGCGCCGGGCCAGCCGGTGGAGTGGTAGGCGTCGGCGCCGATGGTGCCGCCGAGGCTGTTGCCCAGGTAGTAGGCGATCAGGTACAGCGCGGAGGCCTGGGCGCGGCCCTCGGTGGCGGTGCGGCCGACGGCCGAGGACGCTGTGGCGTGGCCGGCGAAGAAGCCGGCGGTGATCAGGACCAGGCCGAGCAGGGCGCAGAGCAGCGAGTCGGCGAGCGACAGCAGCAGGCCGGCGGCCGTCACCCCGATGGACACGTACAGCGCGCCGCGCCGGCCGAGGCGGCCGGAGAGGCGCCCGGCGGCGGCCGAGGTGCCGGTGCCGACCAGGTAGACCACGAAGATCGAGGCGGCCACCGACTCGGGCAGGTGGAACGGCGCGGCGATCAGGCGGTAGCCGACGGTGTTGTAGACGGCGCCGAACACGGCCATGAAGAGCAGTCCGAGCGCGTACAGCCGGACCAGCAGCGGGTTGCGCAGGTGGCGGCCGACGGTGCGGGCCAGCGCGCGGGCGTCCACCGGGGTGGGCGTGAAGTGGCGGGCGGCCGGGATCAGCAGCCGGAAGGCGAGCGCGGCCAGCAGGGCGAGGGCGGCGGAGGCGGCCAGGCCCCAGCGCCAGCCGAAGCCGGCGGCCGTCCAGCCGGAGATCAGCCGGCCGCCCATGCCGCCGATGCTGTTGCCGGCCACGTACAGGCCCATCGCGGAGGCCAGCGCGCTGGGGTGGACCTCTTCGGCGAGGTACGCCATCGCGGTGGCGGGCAGCCCGGCGAGGGCGGCGCCCTGGAGGACGCGCAGCACGACCAGGGTGGTGAGGTCCGGGGCGAACGGCAGGGCCAGCGCGAGGGCCGAGGCGGCGAGCACGGAGGCCGTCATCACCGCGGTGCGCCCGTAGCGGTCGGAGAGGGCGCTGGCCGGGAGCAGGGCGAGGGCGAGGCCGAGGGTCGCGGCGGAGGCCGTCCAACTGGCCTGGCCGGGGGTGAGGTCGAGGTCGGCCGAGAGGATCGGCAGCAGGCCCTGGGTGGAGTAGAGGAGGACGAAGGTCGCGATACCGGCGGCGAAGAGGGCCAGGTTGGCGCGGCGGAAGGCGCGTTGGCCGGGGCGGTGGCGGGCGTCGTCGGTGGCGAGCGGGGACGGCTGGGTGAGGGCATCCGGCAGGGTCGCGGATGCCCCGGTACTGGCGGGCTGCATGACGTCGACGTTAGGGGCGGCCGCGCTGATGCGTCCAATGCATGATTGGCGGACAATCGATGCGACAGGGTATGAGCAAAGGTCGCGGCGGTGAGGGTGGCGTGGGAGTGGTGGACGGCACGGACGAGGTCGAGCGCCCGCACCGGGCGGCGGAGCTGGGGCCGGAGCTGCCGGCCGTCCAACTGGCACCGCGGTTGGCACAGTTCGCGGCGGTCGCCCGGCTGGAGCACATGACCCGGGCGGCCGCCCTGCTGGGCATGCCGCAGCCGACGCTGTCCCGCGCGGTGGCCCGGCTGGAGGCGGAGCTGGGGGTGGACCTGCTGGCGCGCCAGGGGCGGACGGTCCGGCTGACCAGGGCCGGCCGGCTGCTGCTGGCCTCGGTGGAGCGGGCGCTGGCCGAGGTCGAACGCGGCGCGGAGGCGGCCCGGGCGGAGGCGGACCCGGCGGCCGGGCGGGTGGTGTTCGGGTTCCTGCACACGCTGGGGACGGACGCGGTGCCGGCGCTGCTGCGCGGGTTCCGGGCGGCGCACCCGCAGGTGCGGTTCCAGCTGGCGCAGGACTACGTCGGCGCGATGCTGGAGCGACTGCTGGCCGGGGAGCTGGACCTCTGCCTGGTCTCGCCGGTGCCGGACGACCCGGCGCTGGTGGCCCGTCCGTTGGACGAGCAGCGGCTGCACCTGGTGGTGCCGGCCGACCACCGGCTGGCCGGGCGGCGCCGGATCCGGCTGGCGGAGGTGTCCCGGGAGCCGTTCGTCGGGCTGGAGCGGGGCTACGGGTTGCGCGCGATCACCGACGGGTTCTGCGCGGAGGCCGGGTTCGTGCCGCGGATCGCCTTCGAGGGGGAGGACGCGGAGACGCTGCGCGGACTGGTCGCGGCCGGGTTGGGCGTGGCGCTGCTGCCGCCGGCGCTGGTGCCCCGGCCGGGGGTGGTCGAGCTGGAGGTGACGGCGCCGCGCACCCGGCGGGCGATCGGCCTGGCCTGGGCGGCGGGCCGGCCGCTCACCCCGCCGGTGGCGGCGTTCCGGGACTTCGTGCTGGCGCGCCGGGGGCGATTGTTGCAGCACGACTGAGGGCGCGCGACCCGGCGCCGGGGGCGGTCGCTGTCGCACGACTGAGGGCGCGCGACCCGCGTCGGGGCGGTGCGCTCGGCCCTTCGGTGGAATTCCGGGTGCACATTGGCCGAACCCGCCGCGCGGGTGTGGCCTGTCTACGCGCGTAGGAGCTACACTCCCGCAATGGAGAACCAGATCCCTGTCACCACCGCGGGCACCGGCCCCCGGATCCCCACCCCCGAGCAGATCGCCCGCGCCCCGAAGGTGCTCCTGCACGACCACCTCGACGGCGGGCTGCGGCCCGAGACCATCGTCGAGCTGGCCGCGGCGGTCGGCTACGAGGGCCTCCCCACCACCGACCCGAAGGAACTCGGCGAGTGGTTCCGCGAGGCCGCCGACTCCGGCTCGCTGGTCCGCTACCTGGAGACCTTCGCGCACACCTGCGCCGTGATGCAGACCCGTGAGGCCCTGATCAAGGTCGCCGCGGACTGCGCCGAGGACCTGGCCGCCGACGGCGTCGTGTACGCCGAGGTCCGCTACGCCCCGGAGCAGCACCTGGAGGCCGGCCTCACCCTGGACGAGGTCGTCGAGGCCGTCCAGGAGGGCTTCCGCCTCGGTGAGGCGAACGCCCGCGCGGCCGGCCACCGCATCCGGATCGGCACGCTGATCACCGCGATGCGCCACGCCGCCCGTTCGCAGGAGATCGCCGAGCTGGCCAACCGTCACCGCGAGGCGGGCGTCGTCGGCTTCGACATCGCCGGCGCCGAGGCGGGCTACCCCCCCACCCGCCACCAGGCCGCCTTCGACTACCTCAAGGGCGAGAACAACCACTTCACCATCCACGCGGGCGAGGCCTTCGGTCTGCCGTCGATCTGGGAGGCCCTGCAGTGCTGCGGCGCCGACCGGCTCGGCCACGGTGTGCGGATCGTCGACGACATCACGGTGAACGAGGACGGCAGCGTCGAGCTGGGCCGCCTGGCCGCGTACGTGCGCGACAAGCGTGTCCCGCTGGAGATGTGCCCGACCTCCAACCTCCAGACCGCGGCGGCCACCTCGTACGCCGAGCACCCGATCGGGCTGCTCAGCCGGCTGAAGTTCCGGGTGACGGTGAACACCGACAACCGGCTGATGAGCGGTACCAGCATGAGCCGCGAGTTCGGGCACCTGGTGGAGGCGTTCGGCTACACGCTGGCCGACATGGAGTGGTTCACCGTGAACGCGATGAAGTCGGCGTTCCTGCCGTTCGACGAGCGACTGGCGATGATCAACGACGTGATCAAGCCGGGCTACGCCGAGCTCAAGGCGGAGTGGCTGTTCAGCTCCTGAGACGCCGCGGTCGGTCGGATGAACGCCCTTGTCACCCTTGGGTGTTGGCGTTCATCTGACTACCCACTCGTGTGGGTTAACCGCCTTTGATCCTCGCCTGATCCGATCACTACGGTGTGCCAGTCAACGCCGACCGGCGGAGGCGGCGGAACCCGCTGCTCTGCCGCGAATGTCGGCCACCGGCGAGGATCCAAGGGGACGAACATGAAGCAGGCCACTCTCAAGGCCGCCGGCACCGCCGTGCTCGGCATCGCCATCGCGGCGGTGGGCGCCGGCAGCGCGTCCGCCGACCCGGTCGCCGCGGGTGGCCTCGGCCTTCCCACCGGTGCGGTGACCAACCCCGCCGTGACCGGCGCCGTCGCCGACACCGCGAGCAAGCTGCCCGGCGGGGACAAGGTCGCCGGCACCCTCGGCACCCTGGCCCCGAGCGCCGGCCAGGCCGCCGCCCCGGCGGACGCCGCCCCGCGTGCCGGTGTGCCGAGCATCCCCGGGCTGGGCAGCACCCCGATCGGTGGCCTGACCGGCGCCCTCCCGCTCCCGGGTCTCGGCGGCTGACGCTCCCCGCGCACGGCCGGACGGGCCGCCCGCACCCCGGTGACCCCGGGGTACGGGCGGCCCGTCCGGCGTTTCGGCGTTCCGGCGGGATGTCCGACGCGGCGGCGGCCCCGGGGCTCACGGCTCCTGCGGGAGCAGCAGCCAGAGCGCGAGGTAGATCAGGAACTGCGGGCCGGGCAGCAGGCAGGACGCGAGGAAGATGATCCGGACCGTCCACGGGGTCAGGCCGAAGCGCTCGGCGATCCCGGCGCAGACGCCGGCGATGACGCGGTGGTGGCGGGGGCGGGCGAGGCGGCTCATGGCGTTCTCCGTGGTCCTGGCACCCGGTCCGGGCTTTCCGGGGGGCGTGGTTCCATGCTCCGCCGGGCGCGCCGCCGGATCCTCAGCCTCTGCGGCGATCCCGACCCCGGGCTTTCTCGTTGGTGCGGAGGACCTGACCTCGGGGTTCTTCTCGGGGCCGCCCCTGAGGTTCGTGTGCCGAGGAGGGGGAAGTCGGACCGGCCGACGTCCGGCGCGGCCGGGGCCGACGGGCGGTGCGGCGTGGTCGCGCGGCGCGGCCGGGCGCGCCCGCCGCGCGGTGGGCGGTCGCTCGGGAGGCCGGCCGCCCAGGGGGCACCGGGCCGGCCGGTCCTCCGCGGAGCCGGTCACGGGCGGCGCAGGACGGTGATGCCGTCCTCGTCGGCGACCGCGCGGTAGCCGGCGGCGCGGTAGCGGGCCAGGGCGGTGGCCGTGTCGGCGGCCGCGCAGGGCGTTCGTACGGTCGGGTCGGTGGCGTCGGCGACCACCCACTCCGGCGGCTCGGCGCCGCCGGGCCCCGGCGGGTGGCAGACCAGGGCGACCGTCGCCCGGGCGACCAGCAGCGGGGCCAGCCGGTTGGTGGCGGCGACGGTGGCGCCGTCGGGTATCGCGTCCAGCAGCCGGTGCGCGGTGCGGACGTGGTCAGGCACCCGCCAGGTGGCGGGCAGGGCCAGTTCGCGCAGCGGGTAGACGAGGGTGCCGACGGCGGCCACGGTCGCGCAGGCGGTGAGGACCCGGCGCAGGGCGCGCTGCCGGCACAGCCCCGGGTGACGCCGGAGGGCGTCGACGAGACCGCCGAGGACGATCGGCATCAGGACCGCGCTGTAGTGGTAACTCGGCTGCCAGTAGTGCTCGTTGTCGGCGACCAGGCGCCAGGACAGGGTGGGCAGGCCGAGCAGTGCGAGCGGTGATCTCAGGGCGAGGAAGGCGCTCGGCGCCGCCACCATCAGCAGCAGCGCGTACTTCACCGGGGGCCAGAACGGCCGCAGCGGCAGGGGCAGCCCGCCCGTCCCGGCGGACTGGGCGCCGTCGCCCGGCAGTTGGTGCCAGTAGTCGAACACCCCGCCGGTGTTCATCGCGGGCAGCAGGACGCCGACCTGGAGGGCGGTGCCGGCCAGTCCGACCAGGGCGGTGGCCAGGCCCAGCAGACGGGTGCGGCGGCCGTCGGCCCGCCAGGCGGTGTAGCCGCCCACCGCCGCGACGGTGAGGCCGAGGTCCTCCTTCACCAGCAGCAGGGGGAGCGACCAGAGCAGTGCCCGGTGCCAGCGGCCGGTCCCCAGGGCCTCCACGGTGAACGCCAGCAGCGGGACGGCGAAGGCGATCTCGTGGAAGTCGTAGGCCACCGCCGAGACGATGCCCCAGGACGTCCCGAGGCCCAGGCCGACCACCAGGCCGGCGACCGGCCCGGCCGTCCGGTGCGCCCAGCGGGTCAGCGGTACGCAGGCCAGCGCGATCAGCCCGGCCTGGGCGACCAGGAGGGTGAGCGGGGTGGGGAACAGTCGGTAGGCGGGGGCGAGGACGGCCAGCACCGGGTGGAAGTGGTCGCCGAGCAACTGGTAACCGGCGCCCTTGAGTTCGGAGACCGGCAGATGTCCGTGGGCGTAGGAGCGGACCGCCTGTTCGAAGATCCCCAGGTCGTAGGCGGCGCTGAGCATCCGGGCGTGCCGGCGGATCGAGAGCAGGGTGTAGAGCGCGCAGAAGAGGCCGGCGAGGCCGACCGCCATCGTGGTCGGCCCGGGCCAACCGGTCGACCTGTCGGCGCTCGGCGCCGGCCGGCTCAGGAGTGGCGACGGCCGCGTATCGATCATCTGATCACCATTCCACTAGTTAACTAGTGGAATGGTGATCAGCGAGAGGCGGGGCTGTCAAGACGGGAGTTGACGGCGCCTCATGGCCCGGTGCACCATTCCACTAGATCACTAGTGGAATGGTGGATGCCATCGTCGAGTACCTCATCGACCGTCGCGGCGGGTTGTCGCCGTACCTGCAGATCATCGAGCAGACGAAACGGGCGCTCCGGCTCGGAGTGCTCCAGCCCGGCGACCAACTCCCCACCGCCCGTGAGGTGGTGGAGGCGACGGCGATCAACCCCAATACCGTGCTCAAGGCCTACCGGGAGCTCGAACGCGAAGGCCTGGTCGAGAGCCGAAGAGGCGTCGGCACCTTCGTCCGGAAGTCCCTGGCGAAACCGCAGACCGTCGAGGACTCGGCGCTCCACGCCGACCTGACGGCGTGGATCACCCGGGCCCGCGAGGTCGGCCTGGAGCGCGAGGACGTCGCCGCGCTCGTCGACACCGCCCTGGACCGCGCCTACCCCACCAGCACCGAGGCCCCCGAGGAGTCCGGGTGAACCACCCCGTAGTGCAGCACCGACCGACCGAGGACACGCCCGCCCTGGAGGCGGTCGGCCTCGGCCTGAAGTACCGCCGGCGCTGGGCCCTGCGCGACTGCGAACTCCGGCTCCCGGCGGGCCGCGTCTGCGCGCTCGTCGGCCCGAACGGCGCCGGCAAGAGCACGCTGATGGCGCTCGCCGCCGGCCTGCTCGCGCCGACCGAGGGAGCGGTCACCGTCTTCGGTGACGGACCGCGCGAAGCCACCGCCCTGCGGCGCACGGCCTACCTGCGGCAGGACAAGCCGCTCTACCCGCGGTTCACCGTCGCGGAGACGCTGCGCACCGGCCGGGAGCTCAATCCGGGCTGGGACCAGGAGGTCGCCGAGCGGATCGTGCGGCTGGGCGGCTTCCCGCTGGACGCCAAGGTGGGCACGCTCACCGCCGGCCAGCGCACCCGGGTCGCCCTCGCGCTGGTCCTGGGCAAGCGGCCCGACCTGCTGATGCTCGACGAGCCGCTCGCCGACGTCGACCCGGTGGCCCGCCAGGAGCTCACCGGCATCCTGATGGCCGAGGCGGCGGAGCACGGGACCACCATCCTGATCTCCTCGCACGTCCTGGCCGAGCTGGACGGGGTCTGCGACCACGTCACCGTGCTGCAGGAGGGCCGGATCCGGCTCAGCGGCGACGTCGAGGACCTGCTGGACGACCATCGCCTGGTGGTCGGCGCCGCCGAGGGCACTGGTGGCACCCCGGTGGAGCTGGGGCACCACGAGATCGTCGAGCTGCGCCGCACCGGCCGCCAGGCCACCGCGCTGCTCAAGCCCTTGGGAGAGATCGATCCGAGCTGGGACGTCAGCCGGCCGAACCTGGAGGACATCCTGATCGCCTACCTGCGCACCCCCGCCCCGCAGGGCCGCCCCCCGGCCGGGGTCGGCGCGACCGTCGCCGGACACGACGAGGTGGCGGCCCGATGAGCGTCAGCGTGATGTCCGAGCCGACCGCGCCGTCCGGCTACCGTGCGCCGACCCGGCGCGTCCTGCGCGGCGCCGTCTGGGTGAGCGTGCGCCAGGAGCGCACCCCGCTCCTGATAGCCGGGGCCGTGCTCCTGCTGCTCTGCGGCTGGATGCTCTTCCTGGGCAGCCAGATCCAGGGCTTCGTCGAGGACCACGGGATCCAGGGCTGCAACGTCGTCTACTTCCCCCCGGAGTGCGAGGCGCTGAGCGACCAGGCGATCGTGCTGGCCGAGCGCTGGGGCACCGCCGTCCAAGCCACCGGCTGGCTGCTGGTGGTGCTGCCGGTCGCCTTCGGCGTGTTCTTCGCCGCGCCGATGCTGGCCCGCGAGTTCGAGACCGGGACGTACGCCCTGGCCTGGACGCAGTCCGTGTCGCGGCTGCGCTGGCTGGCGACCCGGCTGGGGGTGCCGCTGGCGCTCACCCTGGTGGGGTCGGTGCTGCTCGCGGTGGTCTCCACCTGGTGGACCGGGGTGGTCGAGGGGCGGTTCTCCGTTGCCGGCTACTACCACTGGTTCACCTGGATGAGCCGTACCACGTCGGGTCCGTCGGTGGTCGGGTTCTGCCTGCTCTCCGTGGCCCTGGGGGCCGCGGTCGGGCTGGTGCTGCGCCGGGTGGTGGCCTCGATCGTTGTCACGGCCGTCCTCACCCTCGCGGTGCGGTTCGCGGTGGACGCCGGGCGGTACCTGTTCGCGCCGGCGCGGGAGACGTTCGCCGCCCTCACGATGGCGGGCCCCCGCCCGGCCGGTCGGCCGTACACGGGCCCCGGCGGCCCCCCGGTCGATCCGACGCAGGTGATCACCACCGGGCACCTGCCGACCAGTACCCCGCTCGAATCGCACGTGGTCGAGAACGGACTGCTCACCAGTGACGGTCTGCGGATCCCGCTGGACGGCGACTGGCTGGGGCGGTACTCGGACGGGTCGGTCGAGTGCCCGACGTCCGAGTGCGCGGCCCACCAGGACACCATCGTGCAGGCGTACGCGAGCTACCACCCGCCGGCCCAGGAGTGGGCGATGCACTGGGCGCAGACCGGGCTGAGCCTGGCGGTCACCGTGGTGCTGGTGGTCTTCTGCGCGGTGTGGGTGCGGCGGATGCGCTGAGCGGGGTCGTCGACTGAGCGGCGGCGTCGCGTGATCCGGGCAGGGCTTCCTTCGGGGAGCCCTGCCTTTCGCTTGCCGGGGGCGGCAAGTCTGCAATGGCGTGGAGTGGGCGGAGTGGGTGAGCGGGCGGGGTGGGAAGTCGGCGGGGCCGACTTCCTGTGTCGGGGCCTTCGGGGCCTTTGGGGGCGCGGCGGCTGGGGCGGCAGCCGCCGGGCGGGGTAGGTCAGTGCGGTATGCCGTCGGGGTGGTCGTCGCCCTGCCGGTTCCGTCGGTTCACCGTGAGTGCCGTGATCACGCCGAGCACGACGGTGAGGAGGGCGAGGGCGAGGAGCGTGACGAAGGCGGTGGCGACGAGGAAGCCGGCGGAGCTGCCGAGGCTCATCGCGGCACCCCGATGACGCGGCGGCCGAGGCGGGCGGCGAGTTCGTGCAGCAACTCGTCGGCCTGGTCGCGGGTGAGGGGGACGGCGAGGTGTTCGCCGGGGCCCGCGTGGACGTCGAGGTCGACGGCGAAGCGGAGTTGGAGCGCGGCGTCGGGGACGGTCTCCACGGCGAGGTAGGCGACGGTGGTGCGCTCGGTGTGGACGGCCTGGGTGAGGAGGGGGATCAGGACGCCCACGGGTCACCCCGCTCGGTGCGCTGTTCAGCGGTGCGTTCGGCGTCGAGGAGCAGGTTGAGGAGGTTCAGGAGGGTGGTGGAGGGCGCGGTGCCGAAGCGGACGAGGACGCGGCCGTCGATGGTCCGGTCGGTGCCGGAGCTGGGCCAGACGATGCCGAACTTGCGGCCGCGCTCGTGGAGTTCGGCGAGGAGGGTGGTGATCTGGGCGTCGGTGTAGGCGCGGACGCGGGGGTCGGTGGGTCGGATCGGCCGGCGGTCGGGGTTCACGCGGCGGCGTCCAGCTCGAACCAGACGACCTTGCCGTTCTTGCGCGGGTCGGCGCCGAACCGGTGGGTGAGCGAGCGGACCAAGTGGATTCCGCGGCCGGAGAGTTCGTACGGATCGGCGGAGGTTCTCGGCTCGGGGAGGGTGGGGCTGTCGTCGGCGACGGAGACCCGGAGGGTGCGGTTCAGGAGGACGACCACGACGAGGGGCGCCTGGCTGCCCGCGTGGCGCCAGGCGTTGACGAAGAGTTCGTGAAGGGCGAGTTCGGCGTCGGAGATGGTGTCCGGCGGCCAGTTGGAGAGGACGAGGGCCTCACGCAGCTCGTGGCGGGCGGCGGACCAGTCGGGGGGAGGGCAGGTGAAGGCACGCACGAAGAACCTCCGGAAGGGGAGTGGGAGTTCGGGATCGGAGCGAGACCGTGAGCCAGGCCGAACGTGGCTGCTCTGCGGCGCCCGGACAGGGCATTACTGACACTCCGTCGTGTGATCGGTGCAACACTGAGAGTAGGGCTATAAGTTCCACGCGTGCAACACAATCGCCCGAGAAGGCCCCCAGGGCTCGGTAACCTCACTCTTGTGAGTGGCGCCCGGCGCCCTCGAAGCGGGAAGCTGCTCCGACACGGAAGGAAGATCCTTGGCTCTCAGGACTCAAATCAGCGAGCGGCAGAAGCGGTTCGGCGCTGAGCTGAGGAGACTGCGCGAGGCTGCTGGGCTGGCGGTGAAGGATGCCGGTGCCACGATCGGCATGGGCGGACCGCAGCTGAGCCACATCGAGGCCGCTCGCACAGGACTGGATCCGGCGCGGCTCACGACATTGCTCGATGCCTATGGGTGCACGGATGAGACCTACATGGCCATCTTGCACGAGCTGGGCGCCAGTGATGGCAAGGGCTGGTGGACGGAGTTCAAGGGGAAGGTCCCGGCACTCGCGCTCGACCTGGCGGAGGTCGAGGACCGGGCGGTCTCTTTGGCTAGCTATGACAGTCTCTACATCCCAGGCGCTTTTCAGCTGCCCGGATATGCGAGGGCGATCTACGAGAGCTCGAACCGGTCCGGTATCTGGGAGCCGGAGACGCAGGTCCGGTTCCGGATGGAACGGCAGCGGATTCTGGCCGATGGCGGGCGGCGCGAGTTCCTGTTCGTGGTTCACGAGGCTGCGTTGCGGATGAGATTCGCCGGCGACGATGTTATGCGGGCCCAGTTGCTGCACCTCGTCGACATGGCAGAGCTCCCCAATGTCACCATCCAGGTCATTCCGTTCACGGCGCCGAAGCACGCACCTCTCTCGGCCTCGTTCCTCTTCTGTGACCCTGGTTGTGCTGATCTTTCGACCGTTATTCTGGACGCACCAAGGCATGCCGAGCATCTTGGAGACCAGGCCGACATCGTGGCCTACCGTCGAAAGCTTCAGCAGCTGAGTGATGTTGCGCTGCCTGCCGTCGATACGAGCGGGTCACTGCGCGACCTTTCTGCTCGCAGTTCGCTGGGGCTCATTCAGCATCTCCTCTATCTGCTCCAGAGCTGAAAGGCACCCGATGTTCCATCTCTCCTGGCAGAAGTCCTCATACAGTGAAGGTGAAGGCTCCAACAACTGCCTAGAACTGGCCTCTGGCGCGGGCGACCTGCGTCACCTCCGTGAGTCGGACGACCCGGCCGTGGTTGTCACGACCGACGCCGCCAAGCTTCGCGCGTTCATCCTCGGAGTGAAGGCCGGCGAGTTCGACCACCTCGTCTGAGCGCCATGCAAGAGGGTAGGGCGGCCAGTTCGGCCGGCCCTGCCCTTCGTCGCGGGGGTAGGGCGGCCATGGCACGGGGTATGTCTGAGGGCGCCATCGGCTGCGGACCTGAAGGGTGTGCGATGTTCCATCTCGCCTGGCAGAAGTCGTCCTTCAGCGGAGGGGATGCCTCAAACAATTGCCTCGAACTGGCCTCTGGAACCGGCGACCTGCGTCACCTCCGCGAGTCTGATGACCCGGCCGTGGTCGTCGCGACTGACGCGGCCAAGCTCCGCGCGTTCATCCTCGGAGTGAAGGCCGGCGAGTTCGACCACCTTGTCTGAGCTGCACGCAAGGGGGCGGGGCAGCCCTCCGTCGGCGCCGCCCGTTGTTGTCGGGGTGTTGAGGAGAACTGAGACGTGGCACGGACCGAGTACTACGACGATCCTGATGCGCCCAAGCCCAATCGGCTTGTGGTGGCGGCTTCCGCGGTCGTTACGGATGGCGCCGGTCGCATTCTGCTCCAACGGCGTACCGACAACGGCCTGTACGCGCTGCCCGGCGGGACGATGGACTTCGGCGAGTCGTTGCCGGGGACGGCGGTGCGTGAGGTTCGCGAGGAGACCGGGCTCGATGTGGAGATCACCGGGTTGGTCGGCACCTACACCGACCCCCGGCACGTCATCGCCTACTCCGACGGGGAGGTGCGACAGCAGTTCAACGTCTGCTTCACCGCCCGGGCGGTCAGCGGCGAGCTACGCATCTCCGACGAGTCCACCGATCTACGGTTCGTCGCGCCCGAGGAGATCGCCGGCCTCCCGATGCACCACACCCAACAGCTGAGAATCCAGCACTTCCTGGAGCAGAGGGCCACTCCCTACCTCGGCTGAGAGGAATGACGAAGCCTCGATCAACCACGCGGTCGGGCAAGGGCTTGGCCATCGACCCCTCCCTCGTGACCTACCCCAGGCCTGACGCGGCCCCGTCCAGGTGAACCCGGACGGGGCCGCTTCCAGGGTCGCTGATCAGCGAGGGGTGGGAAGGACGAAGCCCCGCGTCGCGTCGCTCTGACCGTCCTGCCGGGATCGACCGGCGATGATCGTCAGTACTGCGTCAGTGATGTCCCGCCGGGCGACGGGATCACTGCTGTACTACACCCGCCATGGCCCGTCCGGGGTGTCGAGGTCTTCGGGGGACACGATTCCCCGAAGACCCAACAGGCGGAGCTTATTGGCCACTCGATGGGCTTCGTTCGTGTTGGTGGTTCCCGCCCTTTCGGAGTTCGGTGCGCCCAGGCTAGCGGCGTTGCTCGTGGTGGGGGGGGGGGGGGGGGGGGCGCCCCCCCCCCCCCCGCCCCCACCCCCCCCCCCCCCCCCGCCGAGGTGACGGAAAGAAGAAAAAAAAAAAAAACCCAACCCCC
>NZ_JBHYYB010000020.1:110891-128622 GCF_042752535.1 Kitasatospora sp. NPDC059327
GTGGGTCTCGTGTTTTTTTTTTTAATACCCCTCTCCTTTTGCGTGGGGGGGCCCCCCGTGGGGGGGGGTGTCGGGGGGGGGGGGCCCTCCTCCCCCCCCCCCCCCACCACGGAAAGTCCCGCCGGCCGGCCGCATTGCAGCAGATTGCACGGATGCGCCCCTGCGCTGCCCCGGTGCCTCCGGGCGCCGGGGCAATGTTCTTGACCCCGTGAGCTACCGGGAGAAGTCTTGCGGCGGAACGTCGACCGCTCGTGCTTCGGGGGAGAGCGTGCAACCACCGGCTCGTGAGGCTCTGGCCGTGGCCCGGTATTCGGCCGTGCACCTGGAGATGCGCGACAGCTACATGCGGGACGATCCCGCCTTCATCGCCTGGCAAGACGGGGCTCGATCCGATCCTGGGAATCGGGCGTCGTGGTGGGAGTCCTGGCACGACGTGGTCAGTGCCGCGGTAGCCAGGGGAGTCACAGTCCGGCGGGCGCGCATCGTCTCCGAGCCGATCAGCGACTACGTCCGCTATGAGTACGACGGGACGTTCGCCAACATTGCCGCAGGGGAGCTGGTGCGCTGGCTTCCACGGCGGCAGACGCGCGATCTCGCCCTCCCAGGGCCGGACTTCTGGGTCTTCGACGATGAGACCGTGCTCTTCCACCACTTCACTGGTGACGGGCACTTGGACATTGACGGCCGTGAGTACGTGACCGATCCCGATCTGGCGAAGCTGTGCGGATCAGCCTTCGAATCCGTGTGGCAGCGGGCCGTCCCCCACGAGGAGTACCAGCCGCGCTGAGCGGCCGAAGCCCATGTCCGATCCAGCATCGTCAAGTGTCCAGCAGGCCCGTCGGGATCTCGCCGATCGGCTCGGCGAGATCCGCCGGGAGGCAGGTCTCTCCGGGCGGGAGCTCGCCGACCGTTGTGGCTGGCACCCGTCCAAGTCCTCGCGGATCGAGAACGCCCGGACGTTGCCCTCGCCCGGCGATCTCCTGGCCTGGTGTCGGGCGTCCGGGGCGGACGACCGGGCGCCGGATCTCATCGCCTCGTTGCGGGCGGTCGACGGCATGTTCGTCGAATGGCGGCGCATGGAGAAGGACGGTCTGAAGCGCGTACAGGAGTCGGTCATGCCGCGCTACGAGCGCACCCGCCGCTTCCGTGCCTACTCCTCCTGGCTGGTCCCCGGGCTTTTGCAAACTCGCGCGTACACCACGTCGGTGCTCCGGGCCGTCCAGCGGCGTCGCTCAACCCTGGATGACGTGGACGCCGCCGTCGATGTGCGGATGGAGCGGCAGCGGGTCCTCCACGAGGGCGACCGCCGGTTCGCCTTCCTCGTGGAGGAGTCCGTGCTGCGCTCCGGCCCCGGCGGCCGGGACGTCCAGCGCGAGCAGCTCGCCCACCTGCTCACCGTCGGCACGTTGCCCAACGTGAGCCTCGGTGTCGTGCCCATGAGTCCGGACCGCCTGCGGATGCCCGTCGAGGGGTTCTGGATCTACGACGCGGCCCAGGTGAACGTGGAGCTGGTCTCCGGGTACCTCACCATCAGCCAGCCCACTGAGATCGCCCTGTACGTCCAGGCCTTCGGCGAGCTGGCGGAGCAGGCCGTTCACGGTGAGCCGGCCCGCGCCCTGATCGGCGCGGCGGCGGACCTGCTGGGGTGAGGTACTGCGGGAGTGTCCCGTCACGGGGGCGCCCAGCGGCGACCCGCTGACGCGCTCTTCCCCCGGGACCTGCACCGCCCGACGCCCTGACGCGTCCGCCGTCGCCCCGGACGGATCAGAAGTACGTCAGCCAGCCGAAGGTGGCGAAGTACGCGCGGCGCAGGGCGTTGCGGCCGCGGCCGCCGAGCGCGGTGATGACGGCCAGGGCGATCACGAACCAGACGGCGAGGACGGCCGCGATGCCCACGGCCCACCCGGGCCGTCCGGCGACCCACCAAGTGATGGCGACCGCGCCCACGGCCACGAGCAGCCCGACATGGGCGTCGCCCAGGTCGGGCCGCTCCTCGCTGCGGTCCGGGGAAGGCGCCGGATCCGGTTCGTCAGGTGTCATCGTCGGCCTCTACCGGTCCGGTGGCGGATGGGCGTGAAGTGGCGCCCCGTCATTGCACCAGGGGTGGCCGGCCACCGGAAGGGCGGGGCCGGCCACCGGGCTCAGCCCGCCGGGTGCTGCGGCTGGCCCGCGGGCTGAACGGGCTGGGCGCCCGGGGCGGCCTGCGGCGGGACGGGGGCGCCCTGCGCGTACGGGTTCGGCGTGGCGTTCGGGTTGTAGGCCGCGTTCGGGTTGTACTGCGGCGCGTTCGGGTCGTACGGGACCGGCTGCGGGGCCGGGGCGTTGCTGCGGGCCACCATCGCCTTCACGGCGTTGACGATCAGCAGCACCGGCAGGATGAACGCCTGGAAGAACATCCGGTACTCGCCGCCCTCGAAGACGAACGCGAGGTAGTACGCGTAGCCGGTGAACGCGAGACCGGCGATCACGTTGATGGCGCGCCAGCCGGCACTCAGGCCGCCGCCGAGGTTGACCGCGCCGAGCACGACCATGGCGATGCCGCTGATCGCCAGCAGCACGACATACCAGGAGAAAAGGGGGTCAACGGTGAAGTCGAGATTCACGGAGGTGATTCCTGTGGGAGGTGAGAAGGGGAGAACTGATGGGGACGAGTGCGCACAGTACTGGAGCCCGCCGACATTCGCCGCCGCGTTTTCGTCACGGACTCATTGCTGAATCCACCCCCCGCCCGTGGTTGGGTGGGCGAATGACTGACTATGAGGTCCTTCGGGTCTTTTGCGGCCCCGACGGCGGGCACGGCAACGAACTCGGCGTGGTCCGCGACGGCGCGGCCGTCCCCGGCGAGGCCGGCCGGCTGGCCGTCGCCCGTGAACTCGGCTTCAGCGAGACCGTCTTCGTCGACGACGCCGAGCGCGGCGCGATCGACATCTACACCCCGAGCGTTCGCCTGCCGTTCGCCGGCCACCCGTGCGTCGGCGCGGCCTGGCTGCTCGGCGCGGACCGGCTGGAGACCGCCGCCGGTACCGTCCGGGCGCGCCACGAAGGGGAGTTCACCCGCATCGAGGCCCGCGCCGCGTGGGCGCCGGGGCGCACGCTGAAGCGGTACGGCTCCGCCGCCGAGGTGGACGCCCTGGACGTCCCGCCGCCGGGCGAGTGGATCTACGCCTGGGCCTGGCAGGACGAGGGGGCGGGCACCGTACGGGCGCGCGCCTTCCCCGGCCGCGGCGACGGGATCGACGAGGACGAGGCCACCGGCGCCGCCGCGCTGCTGCTCACGGCCGAGCTGCGGCGCGATCTGACGATCACCCAGGGGCTCGGTTCGCAGCTCGTCACGGCCGTCCGCCCCGGGGGTCTGGTCGAGGTCGGCGGCCGGGTCCGGCGGGCCGGGTAACAGCCGTGCGGCGGAGCGGAATCGGTCGGCGCGGACGCCTTCGGTGGCCCGCACCGAGTGTTCGTCCCGGCGACCGAAACTCCTTCACGATTGGTCCACACGTTCGGATATGATGCGGCCGTTGCTGGAGTTTGGGGGCGAAGCAGCGGGACGGTCATGGCCTGCGTAGGGAGCCCGCACAGTCGCCGGCGACGGACTCGCTGCCGGGCAAGGCCCGCTCTCCTCCGTGAGGTTCCATTGCGTACTCAGCACCGCGGCCTCCTCGCCCTGGCCGCCACCGCGACTCTCGTCTCCGGCACCGCCCTGGCCTCCGCGCCGGCCGCGCTCGCCGCCCCGTCGACCGCTCGGAGCACCCAGAGCCCGCAGGGCACCCGGGCGCAGAGCGCGCCGGTGTCGATCACGTTGGACGGCCTTCCCGGGACCGTCACCGCCGGTGCGGCGCCGGTCGAGTTCACCGCGACCCTGCGCAACTCCGCCGACCACGCGGTGGACGCCACGACCGGGTTCACCCTGGCGGACGTCAACTCGGGTATCAAGGAGACCCAGCTCAAGCTGGAGTTCCAGGCGCCCGGCAGCGGCCAGTGGAAGGCCGCCCTGCTCGGCCCCGGCCAGCAGGTCGGCGCCGTCTGGGAGTTGGACACCTTCGCCACCAGGATCAGCGTGCCGGCCAAGGCCTCGGTCAGCTACCGGCTGCGGCTCGCCGTCACCGCCGGTGCCGCGGGCGGAACGGCGACGGCCGCGTTCCGGGCCGTGGTGTCGGATCCGACGCTGCCGCCGGAGCAGCGGATCTCCAACCCCTTCAGCGAGTACGCGCGCTTCACCGTCCTCCCGGCGGGCGGGTCGAACACCCCGACGCCGGCCCCCGCGCCCGGCCCGGCCGAGCTGAGCGTCGAAGGCGTCCCGGTCTCCTTCACCGCCGGTGGCCAGGGGCGGCCGTTCAAGCTGGTCGTCGCCAACCACAGCGGCAAGGACATCCGGGTCCAGCCCGAGGTCACCGTCCAGGTCGAGGGTCCGTTGCCCGCCGACGCGGTCCGGTTCGAGTTCCTGACCCCGGACGGCGGGTGGCTGCCCGCCATCGCCCGGCAGGAGGACCCGGCCCCGGGGCAGCTGCACTTCGGGCTCGTCACGGGCGACAAGGAGGGCGACCTGGTCCGGCTGCGTGACGGCGCCTCCCGCACGATCGAGGTCCGGTTGGCCTTTACCGAGGACGCCCCGCTCGGGAGCGCGTCCGTGCAGCTGACCGGCCACAGCCTGCCGGAGGGCAGCGGACTCGCCGCCACGACCTCCAGTCGGGCGGTCCGGTTCACCGTCGCGGCGCCGAGCGCCTCGGGCACGCCGTCGGCCCCGCCGTCCCCCTCGGCGTCGCCGGCGGCCCCGGCCCCCGCCACCCCGACCGCCCCGGCGGCGGCGAGCACGCCCCCGGCCGCGGCGCCGGTCGCGCCCTCGCAGACCACCGCCGCCGTGGTCGCCGCCGGGCAGGTCACCGGAGCGGCCCCGAGCCAGCCGGCGGCCGCGGCCGCTCCGGCGGCGGCCCCCGTCCCGGTGCCGGAGGCCGGGCTGGCGTCGACCGGCGGCGGCTCCTCCTCCGCGCCGATGGCGATCACCGGCGCCATGGCGATCGGGATGGGCGTGGGCACCCTGGGCGTCCTGGTCGCCAAGCGCCGCCGGCAGCGCGCGCACCGCCTCGTCCGCTGACCGCTGGCCGGGCTCATCGAGGCACGGCCGAGCAAGCGAGACCGACCGGGTGGTTCCACGCAAGCGGGACCGAGCGAGCGGGACCGAGCGAGCGGGACCGACGAAGCGCGGCCGCACAGGCGCGACCGAGAGGTGAGCCGGTGGAGGAACCGGAGTTCGTCGTCGAACTGACCGGCGCGGGGGAGCGGCGGATCGAGCTGCTTCGCGCCCTCCGTCTGCTGTCCGGCCTGAGCCTGTGGCACGGGAAGCTGTTCCTGGAGGGTCTGCCCGCCCCCGTCCGGGACGGCAACCTGCGCGACCTGGACGACGCGGTGGCCCGCCTGCGCGCGGCGGGCGGGCAGGTCGCGGTGCGCTGCCGGGCGTGCGGGCGGGCCGCCCCCGAACGCGGGAGGCTGATCGACCCCGCCCCGTGCGCGGTGTCCGCCCCCGGTGCCTATTACTGCCCGGCGAGTGCCGACCCGCCTCGGTGGCCGTGGGACGAGACCGGCTCCGCGTAGACGGGCGGGCCGCTCGGCACGCGACCGGCGGGCGGGCACCAGGGGGGTGAGGTGGACGGCGGCGAGTGGCGAGCCGCCTCAGTGGCCGTGGGACGAGGCCGGCTCCCCGTAGACGGGCGCGGGCACCGGCGCGGGCACCGGCGCGGGCGCGGGCGCCGGGGCGGGCCGCTCGGCACGCGGTCGGCGGGGCCGGTTCAGCAGCGACCGGCAGGCGGGCACCAGGGCGAGGTGGACGACGGCGACGCCGACGACGGCGAACAGTATGTGGTCGACGTTCAGGACGTGGCCCGGGGCCCAGGAGGAGAGGAACTCCAGGGCGGTCGCCAGCAGCGCGGAGGCGCCCGTGGTGCGGAGGAAGGACGGCAGCCAGCGGGCCCGGAGGCGGCCGCCGGCCAGCGGGAGCAGCACGCCGAGCGGGGCCAGCAGGAGCAGTTCGCCCAGCAACTGCCAGGCGGTGGAGAAGCGGAGCGAGGCGAGCGGCGTCAGATTGGCGTCGTAGACCCAGGCCACCGGCAGCGGTCTCAGCACCAACCAGCCGGCCAGGGCCAGATGGAGGGTGAGGCCGATCAGGCCCGCCAGCCGTAGGGGACGGTGGACGGCCGCCGCCGGCCCGGTCTCGGTCCGCACGCCGGAACGCTCGTCGCGTGCCCTGGTGCCATCTCGCTGCACGCGGGGAAGGACGTGAGCCGGTGGCGCGGTGGTTCCACGCCCGGCGTGAACAATCCACCGCACGCCCGGAGCAGCCCGAAGTGGCCCGAAACGGCCTGGAAAAGGTCGAATCAGGCCTTGTTCGGTCCACACATGGCCGCGTGTGGGCAGGACCGATCAGCGACAGGTGGGCGATGCCGTCGGGGCCGGGGATGCCACCGCGCTGAACACGTTGTCCGCCGGCGCGGACGGCCCGGAGGCCCGCGCGGCCGACGGCGCCGGGCTCACGAACGGTTTCACCGAGGAATGCGCGGCGGGCGCCGTCGGGCCGACCGGCGAGGGTGTGGCCGGCGCCGTGGGTATGGTCGGCGCGGTCGGGCAGGCCGTCCGGCTGGCGGGCGCGCCCGCGTCCACCGGGACGGCGGTCGGCCGGATGCCGCACCCGGCGGCGAGGGCGGCCAGCGCGACCAGCCCGGCCGCGCCGAGCACCCGGCCCGGCCGGGAGGTGCGGGACGGACGGGCCGGGCGCGAGGGGCGCGACAGGCCGGCGGGACCGGCCGGAACGGACGGGCGGGAGGTCACTGCGCACTCTCCTCGGAGTCGGCGGCCGCCGGCGGCGGAGGCTGGGTCCGCGGCAGCGTCAGCGTGAACACCGCCCCCACCTCCCCGTTGGCGGCCGTGATCGTCCCCCCGTGGATCTGTGCGTTGGCCATCGCGATGGACAGGCCCAGACCGCTGCCCTCGGACCGCGCCCGCCCCTTGTCGGCCTTGTAGAAACGGTCGAAGACGTGCGGCAGCACGTCCTCGGGGATGCCCGGGCCGCTGTCGGAGACCTCGATGACCACCGAGCCGACCGCCGGACCGGCCGTCCCGGCGCCCTCCGGACCGCCCACCGGGCCACCCTCCGGACCGCCCTCGGAACCGCTCGCCGTCGTACCACCCTCCGGGTCGACCGCGGGCCCCACCTCACGGACCGTCACCCGCACCGGCGAGCCGCCGTGCTTGAGCGCGTTGCCGATCAGGTTGGCGAAGACCACGTCCAGCCGGCGCGGGTCGACCACGGCCCGGACGCCGCGCGGGGCGTCCAGTTCGACCGCGTCGTACCAGGCCCGGCCGTCGATGCAGGACATGATCAGATCGGAGATGTCCACCTCGTCGGCGACCAGCTTGGCCGTACCGGCGTCGAAGCGGGTCACCTCCATCAGGTTCTCCACCAGGTCGGACAGCCGCCGCGTCTCGTTGACCACCAGCCGCACGGCCGGTTCGATCATCGGGTCCAGCGACTCGGCCTCGTCCTCCAGGATGTCCGTCACGGCGGTCATCGCGGTCAGCGGGGTCCGCAGCTCGTGCGACATGTCGGCGACGAACCGCCGGCTCTGCGCCTCCCGCGCGCTCAGCTCCTCGACCTGCTCGTGCAGGGACTCCGCGGTGCGGTTGAACGTCCTCGCCAGGTCCGCGAGTTCGTCCGAGCCGTCGACCTCCAGCCGGGTGTCGAGATGTCCCTCGCCGAGCCGCCGGGCCGCGTCGCCGAGCCGCTTGACCGGGCGCAGCACCGTCGCCGACGCGGCCTGGGCGAGCAGCGCCGAGCCGATCAGCGCCAGCAGGGTGGCGATCGCCAGCGACCAGCCGAGGGTGTTCAGGTCGGCCCGCTCGTTCTCCAGCGACTTGAACATGTACGCCGTCGGCCCGGTCGGTACCACCTTGGTGCCGCCGATCACGAACGGCCGGCCGGCCAGGTTCTGCCGCTGCCAGTACAGGTGGTACGCGTACCGGTTGTTGTCGGTGACCTCGCGCGGCTTCGCCACGGTGTCCCGCAGCTTGGCCGGGACGTCGGCGAGCGTGTAGGACGTCGGGTCCGAGGAGGCGACGCAGTCCGGGCGGGCGGGGTCGGAGACCACCACCTCGTAGCTCAGTCCGGAGCTGGCGACGGTGGAGGCCAGTTGGTTCAGCTCGGCGCAGGTGGCGTTCAGCGGCAGCTCGGAGACGTTGCGGGTGAGCGAGACCCGGAAGTCGTTGAGAGCGGTGTCCTGGGCGCGCTTGAGCACCGCGTCCCGGTTCAGCCAGTACGCGATGCCGGAGGCCGAGACGGCGGCGAGCAATGCGACCGCGGCGAACACCGCGATCAGCCGCACCCGCAGGGAGCGCAGCCGTCGCCACGGGCCCGAGGAGAAGCGGCTGGTCGTCGTCTGGAGGTCAGTCACGGGAGCCTGTCGTTACGGAAGATCAGGAGAGGCGGGGTATCAGGAGCGCGGTGGGGCCGGGGGCGGTCACGCCGGAGGGTCCAGCCGGTAGCCGACCCCGCGCACGGTGCGGATCAGGGTGGGCGCCGAGGGCACGTCCTCGACCTTCGCCCGCAGCCGCTGGACGCACGCGTCCACCAGCCGGGAGTCGCCGAGGTAGTCGTGCTCCCAGACCAGGCGCAGCAACTGCTGGCGGGAGAGCGCCTGTCCGGGCCGGCGGCTGAGCTCCAGCAGCAGTCGCAGCTCGGTCGGGGTGAGCTGGAGGTCCTCGCCGTCCTTGGTGACGGTCATCGCCGCGCGGTCGATCACCACCGTGCCGTACGCGGAGGAGTCCGAGCTCTCCCGCTCACCGCGCCGCAGCACGGCCCGGATCCGGGCGTCCAGGACGCGCGGCTGCACCGGCTTGACGACGTAGTCGTCCGCGCCGGACTCCAGGCCGACCACGACGTCGATGTCGTCGGACCGGGCGGTGAGCAGGATGATCGGCAGCTGGTCGGTGCGGCGGATCCGGCGGCAGACCTCGAAGCCGTCGATTCCGGGCAGCATGACGTCCAGCACGATCAGGTCCGGCCGCTGCTCCTTGAAGAGCCTCAGACCGTCCTCGCCGGAGGCGGCGGTGGCCACTTTGTGGCCCTGGCGGGTGAGGGCGAGTTCGAGGCCGGTACGGATGGCGTCGTCGTCCTCGATCAGTAGGAGGAAAGGCACGGCCTCATTCTGGCTCACCCGGAGCGCCGAATCACCCCCCGGCACCGGCCACCGCCCGCGCGGGAACCGGAAGCCGGGCCACCGGCGTCCGTCACGGCGAGAAGCGCTGCGGGACGAAAGCCCCGCCCCTGTGACACCCCTGTGACAGTCGACGGACAGCGTCATCACAACCGGCGGGCAAGATTTTCCATGTCGCCGCAGGACAGCGGGCCAACAGGCCGGCTGAACGGCGGCAACAGGAACCGCTCGTACCGACCAAGGGGGCGCACGATGAACGCCAGGCTGCAGACCCGGACCAACCCGGCTGACCGCACGGCGCGCTCCTCATCGGCCACCCACCGGACCCGGTACGAGGTCAGGACCGACGAGAACTCCGGAGCCGTGATCGTGCGGGGGTGCGCCCACAGCGCCGGTGGAAATACTGTCGCCCGCCGGGTGAGCGGCGGCGGCAGGCAGGGGGAGCTGTACGGAATCGGCCACCGGGGGACCGTGGTCGACTCCGCCAACACCCTCACGCTGCGGGGGATCCTCCCCGTCCGCGTCGAGGGCAAGGACACCCTGGGGGGGAACGGGGAAATCGGGGGGAGCGGGCTGCGGAAGGTCGACTCGGGGGAGTCGGCCGGCCGCGGGACCGCCGGTGCGACGCTGCTGCGGCTGAACCCCGCGGCGGCCCGCACCACCGAGGCGGCACAGGGAGACGCGCAGGGGGAGCACTCGGCCGTCGCGGAGGACCACACCAAGGAGTTCACCGCGTACGTGCGCGAGCGCCGCGCCTCCCTGTACGCCACGGCGTACCACCTGACCGGTGACCGCTACGAGGCCGAGGACCTGCTGCAGAGCGCGCTCTTCAGCACCTACCGGGCCTGGGGCCGGATCACCGACAAGGCCGCGGTCGGGGGCTACCTCCGCCGCACCATGACCAACCTGCACATCTCCGCCTGGCGTCGCCGCAAGGTCAACGAGTACCCGACCGAGGAGCTGCCGGAGACGGTCGGCGACACCGACGCGATGGGCGGCACCGAGCTGCGCGCCGTGCTCTGGCAGGCGCTGGCGAAGCTGCCGGAGAACCAGCGGACCATGCTGGTGCTGCGCTACTACGAGGGCAAGACCGACCCGGAGATCGCCGACGTGCTCGGCATCAGCGTCGGCACGGTCAAGAGCAGCATCTGGCGCGCGCTGCGCCGGCTGCGCGACGACGAGCACCTGAACAAGTCGGGCGACACCGTCCGGGCGTTCGGCGAGCTGGTCGCCTGAGGAAGGGCCCCGAGAGGGGCGGGAACTCCCGTCGGGGGACGGGTGAGGACGGTCAGGGAACTGGCGGCGCCGGCTCGGGGGAGCGGCGCCACCGGGGGAGCCCGATGGCCGTCCGGGAAGACGGCGGGCCCGGTGCGGGGGAGACGCACCGGGCCCGCCGTCGTGCTGTTCCGCAGGGTCCCGGACCGGGCCGGGGCCGGGGCTCAGACGGCGGAGAGCTGCCGCCCGGCCGCCGCGCGGATCCGCCGGTCCGCCTCCGGCCCGGTGCAGGGATGGGCGCCCAGCCCGACCTGCCGGCCGACGATCGAGCGCTCCGCGCGCATCAGCCGCCAGCCGCGGCGGACCAGGACGGGCAGCGACTTGCGGCTCTCCCGGACGTCCCGGCGCAGCCGGCGCCAGGCGGTGGTGAGCGCGCCGTTGCGCAGGCACAGGGCGTCGCCCAGCAGGCCCTCGGCGGCGCAGTCGCCGGCGATCTCGGCGGCGAAGATGCCCTCGGCGATGAACGCGGGCGCGCCGGCCAGGTCCAGCACCCGGGTGGAGACGCGGCCGTTGGCCGGGATCGAGTACACCGGGACCTCGGCGCGGCCGGTCCCGTGGAGGTCGCGGATCGCGGCCACGGCCTGCTCGCGGTGCCAGGAGAGCGGGGAGTCCCAGTCGACCGCGCCGTCGGGCAGCAGCGGCAGGGTGGGGTCGTCCCCGTCCTTGTAGAAGTCGTCGAGCTGGAGCACCGGCAGGCCGCTGCGCTCCGCCAGTGAGGACTTGCCCGATCCGGAGGGTCCGGACAGCAGGACCACTCGGGCGCGGGCTATCGGCGCGGCATTCAGCGGGGAGTCACTCACGGGACACCAGTCTGACGCATCGGGGCCCGATGCCGAAACCGGTCGGATCACACCTTCTGCGGCGATCTTGGCGCGGCGCCGGGAAAGCCCGGGAAAGGCCGGGAAAGTCGACGGACCCGCGCCAGGGGGGGAGAGGCGCGGGTCCGTCCAATGACCGTCCGGGCCCTGGGGGGGTGAGGGCACTGGGGACGGCCAGTCTGTGGAGTTGTTACTCGGCGGGCCCACCGGGCCCACGGGTGACGAGGAGGTCAGATCCCCATCGGGTGCCAGACCGTCTTCGTCTCCAGGAACGAGAGTAGCCGGTCGGTACCGGGAGCATTGGTCCAGTCCTGGGCGAACGGGTCCAGCTCCGGACGGACCACCCTCTTCAGGGTATCCGCGGCAGCCGCTTCCAGCGCGCCCGCCGCGCCGGGACCGTCGGCGGCGATCGCGCCGGTGAGGTCCACCGCGTTGACGTCCTGGTGCGAGGCCAGGGTCGGCGCGATGTCGGCGGTCCGGCCGGAGACGATGTTGACCACGCCGCCGGGGACGTCCGAGGTGGCCAGCACCTCGCCCAGCGACAGGGCGGGCAGCGGCGCGTCGGCGGCGGCCGCGACGACCACGGTGTTGCCGGTGGCGATGGCGGGCGCGATCACCGAGACCAGGCCGAGCAGCGAGTGCCCGTAGCCGGCCTGCGGGGCGACGATCCCGACCACACCGGTCGGCTCCGGGGTGGAGAGGTTGAAGAACGGCCCGGCGACCGGGTTGGCGCCGCCCGCGATCTGGGCGACCTTGTCGGTCCAGCCCGCGTACCAGACCCAGCGGTCGATGGCGGCGTCCACCAGGGCGGCGGCCTTCTTCGGGCCGACGCCCTCGGAGAGCGCCACCTCGGCGGCGAACTGCTCACGCCGGCCCTGGAGCATCTCGGCGACGCGGTACAGCACCTGGCCGCGGTTGTACGCGGTGGTGCCGGCCCAGCCCTTGACCGCCGCGCGGGCGGCCACCACGGCGTCCCGGGCGTCCTTGCGGGTGCCGAGCGGGGCGTTGGCGAGCCACTCGCCCTTCGAGTCCGTCACCTCGTACACCCGTCCGCTCTCGGAGCGCGGGAACTTCCCGCCGACGTACAGCTTGTAGGTCTTGAGGACATCAAGACGGCTCACGACATCAGACATCTCGGGCCTCGACATTCAGGTAGGGCTCCAGACCGTGGCGGCCACCCTCGCGGCCGTAACCCGACTCCTTGTAGCCGCCGAACGGCGAGGTCGGGTCGAACTTGTTGAAGGTGTTGGCCCAGACCACGCCGGCCTTGAGCCGGTTGGCGGTCCAGAGGATGCGCGAGCCCTTCTCCGTCCAGATGCCGGCGGAGAGGCCGTACGGGGTGTTGTTGGCCTTCTCGACCGCCTCGGCGGGGGTGCGGAAGGTCAGCACCGACAGGACCGGCCCGAAGATCTCCTCCTGGGCGATCCGGTGGGCCTGGCTGACGCCGGTGAACAGGGTCGGCCTGAACCAGAAGCCGGTGCCCGGCAGCTCGCACGCGGGCGACCAGCGCTCGGCGCCCTCGGCCTCGCCGGCGTCGGTCAGCGCGGTGATCCGGGCCAGCTGGGCGGCCGAGTTGATGGCGCCGATGTCGGTGTTCTTGTCCAGCGGGTCGCCGACCCGCAGGGTGCCCATCCGACGCTTCAGGGCGTCCAGCAGCTCGTCGTGGATCGACTCCTGGACCAGCAGGCGCGAGCCCGCGCAGCAGACGTGGCCCTGGTTGAAGAAGATGCCGTTGACGATGCCCTCGACCGCCTGGTCGATCGGCGCGTCGTCGAAGACGATGTTCGCGGCCTTGCCGCCGAGCTCCAGCGAGAGCTTCTTGCGGGTGCCGGCGATCTGCTTGGCGATCGCCCGGCCGACCGGGGTGGAGCCGGTGAAGGCGACCTTGTTGACGTCCGGGTGCGAGGTGAGCGCGGCGCCGGTGCGGCCGTCACCGGTGACGATGTTGACGACGCCCTTCGGCAGACCCGCCTGACGGCAGATCTCGGCGAAGCGCAGCGCGGTCAGCGGGGTGGTCTCGGCCGGCTTCAGCACCACGGTGTTGCCGGTGGCCAGCGCCGGGGCGATCTTCCACGCCAGCATCAGCAGCGGGAAGTTCCACGGGATGACCTGGCCGGCCACACCCAGCGGGCGCGGGTTCGGGCCGTAACCGGCGAAGTCCAGCTTGTCGGCCCAGCCCGCGTAGTAGAAGAAGTGCGCGGCGACCAGTGGCAGATCGACGTCGCGGGTCTCGCGGATCGGCTTGCCGTTGTCGATCGACTCCAGCACGGCCAGCTCGCGGCTGCGCTCCTGGATGATCCGGGCGATCCGGAACAGGTACTTGGCGCGCTCGCTGCCCGGCAGCGCCGACCAGTCGGTGAAGGCCTTGCGGGCGGCGGCGACCGCGCGGTCGACGTCCTCCTCGGTGCCCTGGGCGAACTCGGCGAGCACCTGCTCGGTGGCCGGGTTGACCGTCTTCAGGGCCTCGCTGCCGGAGGAGTCGACGAACTCGCCGCCGATGAAGTGGCCGTAGGAGGTGGCGATGTCACCCGCGGCGGCGGAGGACTCGGGCGCCGGGGCGTAGCTGAAGAGGCCGCCGGCCGGCTGCGCCGTGGGCTCCTCGATGTTCTTCTTCTTGGCCATGGTGATCAGTCCACCGTCACGTAGTCGGGGCCGGAGTACCGTCCGGTGGTCAGCTTCTGACGCTGCATCAGCAGATCGTTGAGCAGGCTGGACGCGCCGAAGCGGAACCAGTGCGGGGTCAGCCAGTCGTCGCCGAGGGTCTCGTTGACCATCACCAGGTACTTCATGGCGTCCTTGGTGGTCTTGATGCCACCGGCGGGCTTCACGCCGACCTGGACACCGGTCTGCGCCTTGAAGTCGCGGACGGCCTCCAGCATCAGCAGGGTGACCGGCGGGGTCGCGTTGACGGCGACCTTGCCGGTGGAGGTCTTGATGAAGTCGGCGCCGGCCAACATCGCCAGCCACGAGACGCGGCGCACGTTGTCGTACGTCTGCAGCTCGCCGGTCTCGAAGATCACCTTGAGGTGGGCGGCGGTGCCGTCGGGGCGCTTGCACGCCTCCTTGACGGCGACGATCTCGTTGAAGACGTCCAGGTAACGGCCGGAGAGGAAGGCGCCCCGGTCGATCACCATGTCGATCTCGTCGGCGCCGGCCGCGACCGCGTCGGCGGTGTCGGCGAGCTTCACCGGGAGCGCGGCGCGCCCGGCGGGGAAGGCGGTGGCGACGGAGGCGACCTGGATGTCGGTGCCCCGCAGGGCGTCCTTCGCGGTGGCGACCATGTCCGGATAGACACAGATGGCGGCGACGCGCGGGGTGGTCGGGTCGGACGGATCCGGGGTCCGGCCCTTGGCGCACAGCGCGCGCACCTTGCCGGCGGTGTCCGCGCCTTCGAGCGTGGTCAGGTCGATCATCGAGATGGCCAGGTCGATGGCGTACGCCTTCGCCGTGGTCTTGATCGAGCGGGTACCGAGAGTGGCGGCACGCGCCTCCAGGCCGACCTGGTCGACGCCGGGCAGGCCGTGCAGGAAGCGGCGGAGCGAGGCTTCGGACGCCGCAACGTCCGCAAGACCGCTGCCCGCAGCGCCGGGGGCATTGGCTGCAAGAGTGGACATAGTCACCACACCAGCATATCTACGCGCGTAGTCAACCGCTAGGCCCCCCACCTTTCGATGCCGGACCGATATCTCGGCGCGGCGGGGCCCGGTTCCGGGGTGGCCTCGGCGGGTCGGGGGCGGCGCGGGGGTGGACTCACCCGAACGGGGAGGAGGACGGCCGAGGTCGCCACGGTGATCGCCGCCCCTGTAGATCAGGGGGAGCATGGGGCAGAATCGTCGCCATGACCGAATCCGACGGCAAGCCCCACCAGGGCTCGGCCGGCTCCGACGGGGAGCCCGTGTACGCGGACCGCGTGTACCGCTCCATTCCCGGTGTCATCTCCGGTGTGCTGCTGCTGGCCGTGGCCGGGTGGCTGATCGCGGACGCGGCGCTGAACGGGACGGGCAAGACCCCGTACGTGTCGTTGGCCGCGGTACCGGTGTTCGCCTTCCCGGTGATCGCCTACACGCTGCGGCCGGCGGTGCGGGTGAACGACCGGCGGCTGGTGGTGCGCAACCCGCTGCGGACGATCACGGCGCCCTGGGCGTCGGTGGACGCGCTGCGCGCGGGCTACTCGGTGGAGCTGCTGACCGGGGGCCACAAGTACCAGGTGTGGGCCGTGCCGGTGTCGTTGCGCCAGCGCAAGCGGGCCAACCGGATCCAGCAGCGCGGCGGCACCGAGCAGCACGCCTCCCGGCTGGGGGCGGCCTTCGGCCGGCCCGCCCCGTCGGTGGTCGAGGGCGCGCCGGACCCGAACCGGGCCTGGTCCGACCAGGTGGTCGCGATCCTGCAGGAGACGGCCGAGCGCAACGCGGCGAACCCCGCCGCGGCCGGCCCGGTCGTGGTGCGGTGGTGCTGGTGGATCATCGCGCCGACCCTGCTCGGTCTGGCCGCGCTGATCACCGCGATCGCGGTCTGAGGACCCGGCGCGGTCCGAGGAGACGACGAAGAGGCCCCCGCCGCGGCGGGGGCCTCTTACGGTCGCGCGGCAGGGACCGGCGCGCCGGGTGGATCAGCCGTCGATGCCGGCGGCCGCGGCCAGGTCGCGCTTGATCGCGCCGAGCAGCTCGGCGGCACGCTCCCGGGCGCCGGCCAGGTCGGCGGCGGAGCCGACCGGCAGGACGACCTCCAGGTAGCACTTCAGCTTGGGCTCGGTGCCCGACGGCCGGACCACGATCCGGGCCGAGCGGACGGCCTCGCCGGCCAGGTAGTAGCGCAGGCCGTCGGTCGGCGGCAGGTCGGCGGAGCCGGCGGTCAGGTCGTCGGCCCGGGTGACGGTGAGACCGGCCAGCACGGTCGGAGGCCGCTCGCGCAGGCGCCGCATCGCCTCGGCGATCAGCGTGAGGTCCTCCACCCGGACGGAGAGCTGGTCGGTGGCGTGCAGGCCGTGCTCCAGCGCCAGGTCGTCCAGCAGGTCGGCGAGGGTGCGGCCGGACCGCTTGAGGGTGGCGGCCAGCTCGGCGACCAGCAGGGCGGCGGTGATGCCGTCCTTGTCGCGCACGCCCTGCGGGTCGACGCAGTAGCCGAGCGCCTCCTCGAAGCCGTAGCGCAGGCCGTCGGCGCGGGCGATCCACTTGAAGCCGGTCAGCGTCTCGGCGTAGCCCAGCCCGGCGGCCTCGGCGATCCGGCTGAGCAGGGTGGAGGAGACGATGGTGGTGGCGAAGGTGCCGGTGGCCTGCTTGGCGACCAGCGCGGCGCCGAGCAGCGCGCCCACGTCGTCGCCGCGCAGCATCCGCCAGCCGGTGCCGTTGCCGCCGGCGGCGTTCCCGTTGACCGGGACGGCCACCGCGCAGCGGTCGGCGTCCGGGTCGTTGGCGATGACGATGTCCGGGCCGACCGAGGCGGCGGTGCGGAAGGCGAGGTCCATCGCCCCCGGCTCCTCCGGGTTGGGGAAGGCCACGGTCGGGAAGTCCGGGTCGGGTTCGGCCTGCTCGGCGACCACGGTGGGCGCGGGGAAGCCGGCCCGGCGGAAGGCGGCGACCAGGGTGTCCCGGCCGACGCCGTGCATCGGGGTGTAGACGACGTCCAGGTCGCGCGGGCTGTGCGGGTCCACGGTGGAGACGGCGCGGGTCAGGTACGCGTCCACGACGTCCTCGCCGAGCACGTCCCAGCCGTCCTCGGCGAGCGGGACCTCGGTGAGCGAGCCGATCGCGTCGATCTCGGCGGCGATCCCGGCGTCGGCCGGCGGGACGATCTGCGAGCCGTCGCCCAGGTAGACCTTGTAGCCGTTGTCCTGCGGCGGGTTGTGGCTGGCCGTGACGGTGACGCCGGCGGCCGCGCCCAGGTGGCGGACCGCGAAGGCGAGCACCGGGGTGGGCAGGGCGCGCGGCAGCAGGGCGGCCCGCAGGCCGGCGCCGACCACCACGGCGGCGGTGTCGCGGGCGAAGTCGTAGGACTTGTGCCGGGCGTCGTAGCCGATGACGACCAGGTCGCCCAGGTTCTCCTTCTTCACGTACGCCACCAGGCCGGCGGCGGCCCGGATCACCACGGCGCGGTTCATCCGCATCGGGCCCGCGCCCAGCTCGCCGCGCAGGCCGGCGGTACCGAACTGGAGCCGGTCGGAGAACCGCTCGGCCAGGCGCGACCAGGCGAGCTTGCTGTCCGACTCGGCGTCCGGGCCCTCGGCCTCCGCCAGCAGCGCGGCCAGCTCCTCGCGGGTCTGCGGGTCGGGGTCCTCGGCCAGCCAGGTCCGGGCCCGGGCGAGGAGGTCGGTGGTGGGTGCCTGCGTCATGGCTGCAGCTCCATCGGGAAGTGCGTCGGTTCGGTCGGCCGGAGGGTTCCGCAAGAAGGGGGCGCGCATGCGGACGGGGTCCGCGGGCGGCTGTGATCCGCTGATCACAGCCGCCC